>JAGGSY010000062.1 GCA_021158845.1 Caldisericia bacterium | reverse complement strand
ATATGTTTTTTGAAAAGCGAGGGACTTCCTTATGATAGATTTTATTTCCTTCCTGGTCTTGTTCGATAATAACACCCCAATCTTAAACATCTCTTCCTCGGTTTTAGCCCTATTCCAGTTAAAGTAGAGTTCTGGAGAAAGAATTCGTGATTCCTCTATATTGAATGTATCCCTTATTAAATCTGGAAGTGAAAGAAGTTTAGGACAATTCTCCTTGTGCTTTTCTTCACTTACGATTCTTGGTACAAAGATAAAATCAACATTTCTATCCAGAAGATACTTTACGTGTCCATGATAAACCTTTACTGAAATGCAAATATCATCAACTGAATAAGCGACTCCAAGATCCATTATTCTTTTATTTGTTGGTGGTGAAACAATAACTTTTGTTCCAAGTTCCAAAAAGAACTTCTTCCACATAGGATAATACATATAATAATATAAACCTCTTGCAATACCTATAGTTTTCTCTCTCACAATTATATTATAGCATTTTAAAGGACGAGGTGAGAAATATTTTCATGAGAAGTATTTAATTATTACTTCTCTTCTTTGTCATAGGGAACTCCCAGTGATTTGGGAGCTCCTATCCTCTTTTTAAATGTCTCCTGCGCACTTACAAGAAGGACAAGAAGCGTTGCAAGATAGGGGAACATAAGGAGGATATTTGGAGGAATTCCAAGAGGCTGAAGTAGATACTGCAATACATAAATTCCACCAAATAGATAAGCTCCAAGCATGGCTCTCAAAGGATTCCAGAGTGCAAATATTGTGAGAGCTATCACTATCCAACCTCTACCTCCTGTCATACCCTCTATCCAAGAAGGTATATATGCAAGGGATAGGTGTGCCCCCGCAACACCTGCAAGTGCTCCCCCAATAATAACACATATATACCTTGTCCTATAGACATTCACACCCATGGCGTCTGCGGCAAGTGGATTTTCTCCAACAGACCTTATGTTTATTCCTACCTCTGTTTTAAAGAGAATAAACCACATAACAATTGCAGTTATAACAGATATGTAAAACAGCGGATCCTGATTAAAAAGAATTTCCCCTATATAGGGAATCTTTGAGAGTATCGGTATCTTTACAGTCTCAAATTTTGTAGTTAATGGAATGCCTATATATGCCTTACCCCATAATCCGCTTATACCAAGACCAAGCATTGTAATAGCAAGTCCAGATACAATTTGATTTGACTTCAATGTAATACTTACAAAGGCATGAATCAGGGAAAGAATGGCGCCGAATGCTGCAGCAGCAATCAGTCCAAGCCATGGATTTCCAGTGGCAAGTGCCACCCCAAAACCTGAAACTGCACCTATAGCCATCATACCTTCAACACCAAGGTTCATAACTCCAGATCTCTCTGCATATATCTCTCCAAGAGTTCCAAGAAGAAGTGGAGTTCCCGCAACAAGGGCTCTTTTTAGAACAGATATAATTAAAAACTCATGTCCTCCCATTTCTCACCTCTTAATTGAAATTTTATATTCAAGGAAGAAATTAATGGAGATGACAGAGATTAGGATTAACCCATTAAATATATTGATTGTAGCAAAGGGAAGACCCATGGATGTTTGAATGGTATCTCCACCTACAAGGATACCACCAAAGAATATAGATGAAAGAATAACAACTAATGGATTTAACCTCGCAAGCCATGCCACAATTATTGCTGTATATCCATAACCTGAGGATATTTGTTGTGGCACCGTTAGATGATGATGAATCCCTGCTACCTCTCCAACTCCAGCAATTCCAGCAATTCCACCACTTATAGCCATCATTATTATAGTTGTTTTTAAAAAATTTATCCCGGCATACTTTGCTGCCTCAGGATTTTCACCTATAACTCTAATCTCATATCCTATTTTTGTCTTCATAATAAATATATAAATAAGTACAGCTAAAATAATACCTATAATAAGCGTCGGATAATGAATTCTTGTGCCTTTTATAACAGGGAGTGTTGCTGAGGATGAAAAGTTGTCTGTGTATGGAAATCCATATTGGGTTTTACCCTTCCAGGGACCATAAACGAGATACTGTACAAATTGCTCAGCTATGTAGTTAAGCATGAGAGTTGTGATAACCTCGTTAATACCAAGTTTAATCTTCATAATGGCAGGAATAATTCCCCAGAAAGCTCCTGATATAAACCCACCAACAAACATGAGGGGTAAAACCACAAAGGGAGGGCATGTCTTCCCAAGTGAGAGCGCTATCCATGTTGCAAGAACCGCACCAAACAAAAGCTGACCATCTGCCCCAATATTCCAGAATTTTCCTTTAAAGGCAAGGCTAAGACCTATCCCACATAGCATAAGAGGAATTGCCTTTGTTATTGTCTCTTTCCACCCATAAATGCTCCCAAAGGAACCTACAAATATTTTTTGCAAAGCATAGAAAGGACTTATGCCCTTAAACAGGAATATAAGACCACCAATGAGAAAACCAATTATCAGTGAAAAGATAAGGTATGCAAATCTTTTTTTGGGGGATATCTCTCCTCTCCTTTCAACTTTAATCTTCATTTCTTTCCTCCAAACTCTTTGAACCTGCCATCATTAAACCTATGTCCTGAAGATTTGCCTTTTCTCTTGGAACAATGCCCATAAACTTTCCCTCAAATATTACTGCAATTCTATCACTTAGTTCAAATATCTCCTCTAAATCCTCTGAGACAAGGAGAATAGCTGCACCCTCTTCTCTCTTTTTTAAAAGTAGTTTTCTTATATACTCTGTCGCTGCAACATCAAGCCCATAGGTGGGATGAGCAGCAATTATCAGATTTGACTTTGTAGAGATCTCCCGCGCAAGAATTAACTTCTGTATGTTTCCACCTGATAAGAGTTTCACAGGAGTATCTATGGAAGGAGTATCTATGGAGAACTCTTTTACAAGTTTCTTACTGTGTTCCTTTATGTAGTGATGGTTAAGGAACAGACCTTTTGAAAATGGTTCGTGGTAATAATCCCGTAGAACTGCATTTTCATACACAGACAAATTTGGGACTATTCCAAATCTTATCCTCTCCTCTGGAATATGTGCAACTCCAATATCTCCAATTCTTTTTGGAGAAGAGTTTGTAACATCAACATTTAGGATCTCAACTTTTCCTCTCTTTACTTTTCTTAAACCAGTTATTGCTTCCACCAACTCTCTCTGACCATTTCCGGCAACTCCAGCAATTCCAAAGATTTCATTCTTATGAACGCTAAAAGAAACTCCTTTAATCGCCATAAGCCCTCTGTCATTTTCCACAAAGAGGTCTTTAACTTTAAGAACCTCCTCTCCTCTTTCTATCTTCTCCCTCTCTAACTTGAAAATTACCTCTCTTCCAACCATCATTCTTGCAAGTTCCTTTTTGTTTGTATCTTTTGTCCTTACCGTAGCAACAACCTTTCCCTTTCTTAAAACTGTAACTCTATCACTTATCTCCATAACCTCCTCAAGTTTATGGGTAATGAAGATTACAGAATGTCCTTCCTCCACTAATTTCTTAAGTATCGTGAAAAGTTCCTTTGTTTCCTGAGGAGTGAGAACAGAAGTGGGCTCATCAAGAATAAGTAGGCTTGCACCTCTAAGGAGAGTCTTTATTATTTCAACCCTCTGTTGCTCTCCAGCAGAAAGTTGCCATATTTTTGCCTTTGGATTTATTTTAAGCCCATATCTATCTGTAAAGTCATGTATTCTTTCCTCAATAACTCTTGTGGGATAGAAAAAGGGAGCTTCCTTAAATCCAAGGCATATATTTTCTGCTACCGTGTGAGTAGGGATTAGCATAAAGTGTTGATGAACCATGCCAATACCAAGTTCTATTGCATCTCTTGGAGATCTTATATTTACCTTCTTTCCATTTATATAAATCTCTCCTCCATCAGGCTGATAAATCCCATAGAGGATGTTCATCAAAGTTGTCTTACCTGCACCATTCTCTCCAAGAAGCGCATGTATCTCCCCACCCTTTACCTCAAGATTTACATTATCATTGGCTATAACACCAGGAAATTTTTTATATATACCTTTCATCTCCAGTAACTCTATTTTTTTACCCCCCTGAGAATGAAGTGTAAGATCCTTTCTTCTCTTCAAGTCTCACCCCTTTTATAAAATAGTAAAAGTAAAGAGGGGTAGACCCCCTCTTTACACAAAATCCATTTGACTACTTTGGAATCTCTCCCACTACATTATCAACAAACCAATCTATACTCCATAAGAGATCGTGGCTTGCCCTCTCTTCTGGTTTTAGTCTCATTGTGCCTTTTTGGTCATAAATTGGGCCGGTGAATGGATCAAAAAGAATTGTTGGCTCCTTCATCTGTTCCAACCTCTTCATAACGAGATCATACACACTTATTTCCCCAAATATTGGATCCTTTACCCTTTTTGCCTTGAGCTCATCTACAAACTTCGGATTTATTGGAGTGCCAAATTCACCTCCAAGATCACATGCTCCCTCTTTTGCAAGCCACCAGTAATCTCTGTTATCCCATGTGTTTGTGTACACTCTCCTCAAAATCTCCTCATACATTATTCCCCAATCCACTAACTGACCGGAAACCACTGTATCTGGTCCAAACTTCTGCATTGGACTGTAGTGAGAGAATGTGTATATCTGCTGTCCCTTCTTTGTATGTTCCTCTCCAACTTCAACAACAGCTGTTGAATCCTCTGTAAAGGCAAGACAATCTACGCCCTCAGCTATCAATGACTCAGCAGCTTCCCTTGCCTTTGCTGGATCATACCATGAGAACAGCCATCTTACATAAACCTTTGCATCTGGATTCACCTCTTTTACACCAAGAGCATAGGCATTTATATGTCTTACAACTTCAGGTGTTGGATATGCCGCAACATACCCTGCTTTATTTGTCTTTGTCAACGCCCCTGCCATTAAACCATTAAGATAGTACATCTGATAAAGCTCAGCAAAGTAAGTGCCTGCATTCTTTGCTCTCTTATATCCGGAACAGTGCTCAAATATCACATCTGGATACTTCTCTGCAGCTTTAATAGTTTCATCCATATACCCAAAACTTGTGGTAAATATGATATCACATTTCTCTTCGTTCACCAATCTGTCAATAACTCTTGCAGCATCACCCTCTGCGACTGACTCAACATATACCGTCTCAAGCCACGGGAATTTTTCCTCCACATACTTCCTTCCCACATCATGAGCAGTTGTCCACCCATAATCTCCTACTGGACCAACATAGATAAAACCAGCTTTGATTTTCTTCTCCTGAGTTTGGGTTGGTTGCTCGCTTGGTTTCTCTTCCTCGGGAGCGCACGAAATGGCAAAAGAAGTGAACAGGAGAAGAACAATCACCAAGATTGCCAGAATCCCACCAAATTTTTTCATTTAACACCTCCTTGGCTTGTTTTACTGATTTCTATTTTATAATTCCTTAATTATCATTGTCAAGATGTAAAAATTGACAAAAGTAATTGCTTCGCATTAAAATAGAATTGCTATGTTAATTCAAATTTATGCGATAAACAATCTATATGATGCAGAAAAATTGTGTGAACTTGGAGTGGATAGGTTGGGAATTGTAGCTTCAAAAACTGGGAATGTAGAGAAAGGAATTGTCTCCTACAAGAAAGCAAAGGAACTTATAAGTTTTATAAGAGAACAAGCTAAAGAAACAAGCCTTATCCTTGATGTAAAGAAGATAGAAGAGATAGTTCCTGTTATAGAATTTACAGAACCAGATTACTTACACATATGCTATATGGTGGAAAGAGATTATCTAATTAAACTTAGAAAGAGTGTAAAGAGTAAGATACTTCTTGCTATACCTGTTTCAGGAGAGGAATCCATAGATAAAGCTATTATGTTTGAAGATTTAGTGGATTCTTTCATTCTTGATACACCCGGGGAGAGTAAACAGATGCCCGGTTTTATCGGTGCCACAGGAAAAACACATGACTGGAGTGTAAGTAGAAAAATCGTTGAGAGTGTAAAAAAACCTGTTATTCTTGGAGGCGGCCTCTCACCTGATAATGTGTGTGAAGCCATAAAAAAGGTAAAGCCATCTGGAGTTGATGCAAAAACTTCCCTTGACATTCAGGGAGGTAATGGAAGAAAAGATATTAAAAAGGTAGAACTTTTTGTTGAAAGGGTAAGGAAATGCAAATTTTAGTGATTGGTGATAACTGTGTGGATATCACAATAAAAGGAAATTTCCAGTTTGAAAGAGACAAAAATATAGTTCCAGAAGATATAAAGATCACACCTGCTGGCACAGGTGTTAATTTTTCCTGCGCACTTTCCAATCTTGGATGTGAGGTTTTTTATTTTACTCCCTTGGGGAACGATATTTTCTCACACATTATTGAGAGACACCTTGATAGTTTTAAAGTTAGGAAGGATTTTGTTGATAGGGTAAATAAAAAAACTGCACTTATTGTTGCAATAGTGAATGAAGAGGGAGAGAGAACAACATTTGCTGGTATCAAAGATGTAGCATACGAAGAGATTGACACTAAGAAATTGAAGGAGATAGATTTCTCAAACTTTTTAGCTGTGTATATTTCAGGAGGAATTTTAACAGGTAAAACCTCCCAGAAGAGGTTAAGAGAAGTTGTGGATTTTATAAGTAAGAAGAGACTAAGGTTATTTTTTGACACACAGATAAGGATAGGTGAGGAAATAGAAGGGTTTATAGATGCAGTCTATTACATTATGAAGAGAAGTAATGTAATATTTTCAAATTTAAGGGAGTTTTCTTTGATTGAGGATGAATTTAAGTATAAACTTATAGATGAAGGAAAGGTCTTCGTGATTAAAATGGGTGAAAATGGCGCAATGGTAATTACAGGAGAAGAAAAGATAGTATCTTCAGGAATACCTGTAAGATCAGTAGATACCACAGGAGCAGGGGATATCTTCAATGCATCCTTTGTGTACAAGTATCTTGAATCAGGTAGTTTGAAAGAGGCAGCTGGTTTTGCCAACTCTTCTGGTGCATTATCTACAACGAAGCTTGGAGTATATATTCCTTCCAAGGAGGAAATCTATGATTTTATGAGAAGAAAGGAGGAAGGATGTTAAAAAATGTAAAGGAGTATTTTTATCCAGAATCTTTAAATGAGGCTTTGGATTTACTCAAAAAAAAGGGTAAATCTGCAAGGGTTGTGGGTGGTGGACTTGATATCATATGGAGGAGTCCAAAGGATATTGAATACCTTATAGATCTTGAAAATCTCGGTCTCTCCTATATAGAAGAGGATGAGGAAAATATAAAGATTGGTGCTAAAACTACCATCGGTGAAGCTCAAAAATCCTTGGTGGTTGGAAAGTTATTTAAAGGAAAACTGACAGAGGTTTTCTCTGAGATTGCAACTCCTATCATAAGAAATGTAATAACCTTTGGCGGAAGTGTGGCAAGAAACTATCCATGGTCAGATATAACTGCAATTCTTTTAACTATTGACGCATCACTTGTTATATTCACAGGGGAGGAGAAGGAAATGACTCTTTCAGAGTTCATGAGAGTTGAAATTGAAGAATTCCTTGATGAGGCAATAATAAAGGAGGTAAGGATTAAAAAATTTGATCCATCGTATCACTTTTCCTATATAAGATTTACAAGAACAGCATCAGATATACCTCTCTTAAATGAAGGTATGCTTCTAAAATTTGACAAAGAGAAGAGGGTGGAAGATGCAATAGTTGTAATTGGCGCAAGACCTTTTGGTCCCACAAGGATGGAAACGGTTGAGGAATTTTTGCTTGGTAAGACACTCACAGATGAAGTTATAGGAAAAGCAAAAGAACTTGTGATGGAGACTGTAAAAGTGGCAGATGACATGAGGATATCAGGAGATTACAGAAGAGAACTTTCTGGTGTTTTAACCAAGAGGAATCTAATGCGCATAAGGGAGGAGATATGAAGATAAAGTTCAAATTAAATGGCGAATTTGTAGAATTTGATGCCTACCCCGGAGAATCACTATTTGAACTTTTAAGGAGAAATGGACATACAGAGGTTAAGGGAAACAACTGTAAGACAGGTGAGTGTGGTGCCTGCACGGTTCTACTTGACGGAGTACCTGTTCCATCATGTACTATACTTGCAGGAAGAGTTAAAGATAGAAGTGTTATCACAATCAAAGGAATAGGAGATATGGAGAAACCACATCCTCTACAGAGAAGTTTTGTGGAAGAGGGAGCTGTACAATGTGGATACTGTATTCCTGGAATAATTCTTTCAATGAAGGCACTTCTTGATGAAAATCCAAATCCCACGAGAGATGACATTAAGAAAGCCCTTTCAGGTCATTTCTGTAGATGTACAGGTTATGTTCAGCAGATAGAAGCTGTTGAGAAGGCTATAAAGCTGTTAAAGGAGGAAGAAAATGCTTAAAAAAGATAGAGAGGAAGAATTGAAAGTTGTAGGGGAGAGTGTGGAGAAATATGATGGTCTTCCCCTTGCTGCAGGTCAACCACTCTTTGCTGACGACATCAATCTCCCTGATATGATTCATGCAAAACTTCTAACAAGCCCCTTTGCTCATGCGGAGATAGTTGACATTGACACAACTGAGGCAGAGAAACTCCCTGGTGTTAAAATAGTTCTTACATACAAGAATACCCCAAGGATACCTCATACCACTGCTGGTCAGGGTTATCCAGAACCATCACCATACGATACCTTTATCTTTGATAAGAAGGTAAGATTTGTGGGAGATAGAGTTGCTGCTGTAGGTGCTGAAACTCTGGAAATTGCTGAAGAGGCATTGAGACTTATAAAGGTTAAATACAAAAAATTACCCTCAGTTTTTGACCCAGAAGAGGCAATGAAAGAAGGTGCACCAGTCATTCATGACGAAGATGAAAGCACTGGCATTTACGATAAGAAAAGAAACATAGTCTCACATGTTGAAGTAGAGATAGGAGATGTTGATAAAGCCATAAAAGATGCAGATTTCAAAATTGAAGGATACTACACAAAAACCCAGTATGCTCAGCATGTTCCAATGGAAACGCACATAACCATCACATACCTTGATGAAAACAATAGACTTGTGATAAGAACTTCAACTCAGGTTCCCTTTCATGTGAGGAGAATAATCTCACAGATACTTGGAATTCCCATCAACAACATAAGAGTTGTTAAACCAAGAATTGGTGGAGGATTTGGTACAAAGCAGGAGATAGTGCTTGAGGATATATGCGCTCTCATGACCTTAAGGACAAAAAGACCTGTAAGAATGGAATATACAAGGAGAGAAGAGTTTGTCTCTGCAAGGACAAGGCATCCATCAAAGATTTACATAAGACTTGGTGCTAATTCTTCAGGTATCCTCACAGGAATAGATATGAGGGTTGTTTTGAACACAGGAGCTTATGGTACACATGGACCCACCGTCCTATTCAATGTTGGTAGTAAATCTCTTCCAATATACAACAAAGCAAAGAATGTAAGATTTGTTGGAGATGCAGTATACACCAACCTTCCTGTTGCTGGTGCATACAGAGGGTATGGTGCAACTCAAGGTCAGTTTGCCCTTGAAACTGCCATAGATGAACTTAGTGAAAAGATGGGCATTGATCCATTAGAGTTTAGAAAGAGAAACCACATAAAGGAGGGTGAAACATCTCCCATATTTGAAAAACTTGGAGAGGGTAGAGAGGGAGTACCACAAACCATTGAGAGTTGTGCCCTGGATAGATGTATTGAAATAGGAAGGAAGGAGATAGAATGGGACAGATGGAGAAAAAAGAGAATTAAAAAGGGACCATATATTAGAGGAGTTGGAATGGCTATACTCATGCAGGGATCTGGTATTGCTTTGATAGACATGGCATCCTGTGAAATAAGAATGAATGATGATGGAACCTTCCAGCTTCTAACAGGTGCAACAGATATAGGTACAGGTTCAGATACAATTCTTGCACAGATTGCAGCAGAGGAATTAAAAACAGATTACAGAAACTTCTTTGTTTATTCATCAGATACAGATTTCACTCCCTTTGACACTGGAGCATACGCATCAAGCACTACCTATGTCTCTGGTGGAGCTGTTCTAAAAGCTGCTAAAGACTTAAAGGGAAAGATCATAAATTATGCGGCAAAACTACTTAAAGAGGATCCAGATAATCTCTATATTAAGGATTCAACTGTTATAAGTAAAAAGAGTGGAAAGAGTATAACATACAAAGAGATAGGACTTAAGAGCTACTATGAGGAGGAGCAAGAACACCTGATAGGGGTAGGATCTCATGTCTCACCAAAGTCTCCTCCTCCATTTGCTGCTCACTTCGTTCTTGTTGATGTGGATACAGAAACTGGAAAGATTATACCAGTGAAGTATGTGGCAGTTATAGATGCTGGAGTTGTTATACATCCGAAACTTGCAAAGGGTCAAGCTATAGGAGCAATAGTTAATGGTCTTGGATACGCCCTAACTGAGGAAATAAAATTCACAAAAACAGGCTCTCCAATAAATCCCACATTTTTTGACTACAAAATCCTTACATCTCTTGATTTACCAGAAATTGTTGTGAAGTTTGTTCCAACCTATGAACCTACTGGACCTTTTGGAGCAAAATCTGTTGCAGAGGTGAATATAAATGGTCCACTACCTTCAATCTCTAACGCAGTGTATGACGCTGTAGGAATTAGATTGAAAGAAGCACCTTTTACTCCAGAAAAGGTGTTTAAACTTTTAAAGGAAAGGGTGTAAAAAATATAAAAGGGAGGCGTCGGCCTCCCTTTTATCATATTTCTAATAGTTTCTTTAATCTTTTATCCTTCTCCAAAGCAAATTTTTTAATTCCCTCAAGTATGTAATCTGGTGTTAGATGAGCTTCCTCAAGTACATCATCAACTGTACCACCAGTTCTCCATCTGTTATCCCAATCAGAGGACATTGAGTATTCTTCACTCACCTTACTAAATATCCAATCACTCATGTTTCTTAAAGCTTCACTGGTTATAACCATCGAGTCTCTCCAGTGTGAGAGAGGCAAAACTTTGTCTCTATAATCCTTAGGTTCTCTCATAAATAGTTCATAACTTATAGCTGCCACTATCTTTACATTCAATCCAAGCTCATCAAGTTTTGGCAGTATCTTAACAACACCAAGGGTGGAACTTGTTCCCTGAACGATAACAGTTCCCATCTCTGGAACTCCCTTCTTGTAATCTCTTAAGATATATGCACCATGTGCTGCCTCAAAATGACTTGGAATACCAAGTTTTTCTCTATCAGGTATGGGAATTCCAGGTCTTGTAAGATGAAGCACAATTATTGGTGCATCTTCTTTGAGTGCCCTTCCAAGAACCACAGGAACTTCGTTGTATTCCCATGGATGTAGATTTATCACCTGACCTCTTGGAAATAGTTTTCCCACATAAGGAGCAAATATTCCAAAATGTGTTCTTGAGTCATCTGCTGTCTCTGGACCTGAATGACCTGCCACCCATATAACCTTTCCAACCTTTAATGGACAATCCTGGGCAAGCTGCGAGAACAGTCTCATCATACCGTACTTGAGGTATGCAAAGGAACCATAGGTAGAAGATGCAGAGTAAAATCCAACAAACTCTTTATAGGGATCCTTGGCAACATTAACAGTTTCAATACCTGCACAAATACCAGAATTTACAAACTCTGTAATCTCCTGAGGTAGAAGAACTCCGTCAGGATTCTTCTCCTTATCATACCAACCATAACCGGGAAAGTCACCAAAGGGCTTTGCAAAACCATCAATCCTTGTTGATTCAGCAAGATCAGCAGACATGGCTATAAATAAAGGTCTATTATACTTCTTTGCGGTGTATGCATTTATCCATGCTCCCCACTTTCTAAAGGCATTTCTATTTGGAACAACCTTCCCCGGTTCTTCATAAAGTTCCTTTGGATAGTTTTTAAAATCGTAGAGTGCCTCATCATGAATTGGATTCTTATCCCTGTCAACCTTTAAAGGTAAGTCATCAGGCACACTCTCTCCTATCTCAACAAGTCTATCAGAAATGTATCTGTAGAGTTCCTTATTCTCCCTTAAAACACTCATAACAACATCAATATTCTTCTTAAACTGCTCCATAATCTCTTCATGAGTTGGTGGAGGTGGTTCACCAAATCCAACAAATTTAACTCCATACTTGTCCTGAAATGGTTTCTTTGTCTCCCAAAAGAGTTCTGAATTCATCTTGTGAGGTGAGCCATGGGATTTGTTATCGTACTTTAGATAGCCTCTTCCCTTACGGGTTTTAAACCATGCAACATTTGGTGTATTCTTCTTCACATCTGTAAACAACTTTTCAATGGTCTCAGCAACGGTTTCCCACTCCATACCTTTTTCTGTTCCAACCACACGCCAACCATGGGAAGAGAACCAAGTATCTGGTGTTCCATAAACAGTTTCTTTGAGTGGATGATCATCTATACCAAAATTATTCCAATCAATGAGATAGAAGAGGTTATCAAGTCCCAACGACCACGCAGAATTTAACACCTCATGAGTTACCCCAGGTGTAAGACCTGCGTCACCTTCAATTGCTATCACCTTTACACCATCTGCTCCAAGTCTTTTAAGGGCAATGGCTTCTCCCACTGCTGCTGCTGAACCATGACCAGAGGGACCTGTGTTAAACTTCAATAGAAGTGTTTTACCTCCCATCTCTGCATGTCCTGGAAGTCCTCCCCTTCTTCTGAATCCAAGAAGATCCTCAGGATAAAGTGTCCTCTCCTTTGATTTCGGTAGATATCTTTCATCCTTTGTCTCCTGATACCTTAATCTCATAGCTTCATTAAAAACTGAAAGAACAGCATATATAAGAGGTATGGTATGACCTGCAACGAGAATAATTCTGTCATTAAAGGGTTTCTCTGGTTCTCTTATATCATATCTTGCAAAACCAGAAAGAAGTGTTGATACTGTTAAATGAACTTTAGACCTCGATCCCCCTGGATGACCACTCTGTCTGTAATTTAACATTAAATCAATGAGTTGATCAACTAAATCCTTAATAATCTCCCATTTTTCAAACTCTTCCTTTTTAATCTTTTCCATAACTCCTCTCCGTAATTTAATTCTTTAGATTATTTCAAGAAAGATTATAACATATAAAAACACTTATGCTATAATATCTTTAAAAAAGGAGGTAAATGATTAAGACATCAAAAGAGATAAGAGAAGAGTTCTTGAGGTTTTTTGAAGATAGGGGTCACTTGAGACTCCCATCATTTTCTTTGATACCAAAGGATCCAACACTTCTATTTACAGCAGCAGGAATGGTTCCTCTAAAATCCTATTTTTTAGGAGAGGAAAAACCTCCAAAACCAAGAATAACCACATGTCAGGCATGTATAAGAACAAATGACATTGAACAGGTGGGAAAAACAATAAGACACCACACCTTTTTTGAGATGCTTGGCAATTTTTCCATTGGTGACTACTTTAAAGAGGATGCAATCCCATGGGCATATGAACTTGTCACTAAGGTTTATGGATTACCTAAGGAGAGGTTATGGATTTCAGTTTATCCTGATGATGAAGAAGCCTATAATTTGTGGAGGAAAGTTGGAATTCCTGAAGATAGAATTGTAAAACTTGAGGATAACTTCTGGCAGATGGGAGAAGAGGGACCTTGTGGTCCTGATTCAGAGATTTATTTTGACCTTGGAGAAGATTTCCCATGTGAGAAAGCCGAACTTGGACCAGCATCTGATTGTGATAGATTCCTTGAAATATGGAATCTTGTCTTCACTCAATTTGATAGAAAGAAGGATGGAACCCTCAACCCATTACCTCGTAAAAATATAGATACAGGAATGGGGCTTGAGAGAATAACCATGGTGCTTGAGGGAAAGAGAAGTAACTTCGAAACAGATCTATTTTCTGGAATTATAGAAAAAATAGAAAGAGTCACAGGCAAAGAATACAAAGAAAATATTTATCCTTTTAGAGTTATTGCAGATCACATAAGAGCGATAACATTCTTGATATCTGAAGGTCTATTTCCTTCCAATGAGGGGAGGGGATATGTCTTAAGGAGACTTATCAGAAGAAGCTTTTCTTCTGGATGGAGTCTTGGATTAAGGGAACCTTTCCTGTTCAAAATATACCCATCAGTTGTGGACTCCTTGGGAGATGTTTACCCTATTATAAAGGAGAAAAAGGAAATTATTGAGAAGGTGCTTATCTCTGAGGAAAAGGGTTTTATAAACACATTGAGTAGAGGACTTGATTATCTAAATCATATCATTGAAAAAACTCTGTCCAGAAAAGAGAAGTTTGTTTCAGGAAGAGATATATTTTTCCTCTATGATACCTATGGATTTCCAAAGGAACTTGCCGAGGATATACTCTCTGGATACAATCTAACATTCAACAAAAAGGAGTTTGAGGAAGCGCTTAAAGACTCAAGGGAGAAAAGTAGGATGGTTCAAAAAGAAAGCGGTGTTTTCTCAATGGATTTAAATTACATAAAACTTAAGGAAACACTTGGAGAAACAAAATTTACAGGTTATACCACACTCTCTCAGAAATCAAAGGTTATTTATCTTTTAAAGAATGGAGAGCCTGTAAAGGAATTGAAAGCTGGAGAAGAGGGAATCGTTATACTTGATAAAACACCATTTTATGGCGAGAAGGGTGGACAGGTGGGAGATAGAGGAAGAATGTATGGAGACAATTTTGAGCTTAAGGTTATAGATACGAAACATCCTGTTGAGAATTTCATTATTCACCTTGTAAGAGTGAACAAAGGTTCTGTAACTGTTAATTCAGATGTGGTTGCTGAAGTAGATTATGATAGAAGGAAGGGTATCCAAAGAGCACATACAGCAACACATCTACTGCATAAGGCTCTCAGAGAAGTTCTGGGAGAGCACGCTCTACAGAAAGGTTCTCTTGTTGATGAAGATTATCTAAGATTTGACTTTTCCCACTTTTCTCCATTAGAGTATGAAGAGATAAAGAAAATAGAAGATATGGTGCTTGATGCCATTTATAAAGAAATACCTGTAAATTGGGAGATAAAGGATATTGAAGAGGCAAAAAAGGAAGGAGCAGTTGCACTTTTTGGAGAAAAGTATGGAAAAAGGGTAAGAGTAGTTTCTGTGGAGGGATTGACTAAAGAATTTTGTGGCGGTACCCATGTATCCAATACAATAGAAATAGGAATTTTTAAGATAGTATCTGAAAGGGGTATTGGCTCAAATTTAAGAAGAGTTGAAGCCTATACAGGAAAGAAAGCTTTTAACTACATGAGGGAACTTGAAGAAAGGGAAAAGGAAATATCACAAGTTCTTGGAGTTCCCAATGAGATTGTAGTTGAAAGAATTGAAGAAATAAAACAGAAATTAAAGGAAAAAGATAGAGAATATCTGGAGCTTAAGAGGAGACTTCTAAGTATAATAGCGAGGGAGAGAGTATCAAAGGCAGAAAAAATCTCAAACATAAGTTTCATTACTGTAAGAGATAAGTTCATTAACCCAGACGATTCCTATATATTGTTTGACGAGATTAAAAATAAATTAAGGGACTTTGTCCTACTCGTAGTTTCAGGGAAGGAAGAAAAGAACATAAGTATCTTTGTTTCAGATTCCATAAAGGAGAAAATTACAGCAAAAAACCTTATGGACTATCTTAAAAGCTCTATAGGTGTAAAGGGAGGAGGAAAGGATAGCAGTGCACGGGGGAGAGCTGATAATTCAAAGGGCATAGAAGAAATTCTTAAAAAAGAATTAGAGAGAAGAATTGCCGCATAATTATTACAGAGGTGGTTCATTGAGAATCCTTGGAGTTGATTGGGGAGACAAGAAGATGGGAGTTGCCATATCGGATCCAATGAACATTATTGCAAGAGGCATTGGTGTCTTCTATGGAGAGGAGAAAGAGAAGATAGAAAAACTAAAGGAAATAGTTGAAAGATTTAATGTAGAATTAATAGTACTTGGTTTTCCTTTGAGTTTATCTGGAGAGATTGGGAAACAGGCAGAGAAGATTCTAAAAGTGAAAGGGAAACTTGAGGCTACACTTAAAATAAGAGTTGAACTTGTGGATGAAAGGTTTACAACCAAGATAGCAAATACTCCCATTTTTAAGTCCAAAAATAATAAGGTGAGGAAAGCAAGAAAAAAAACCTTAGATGACGACACATCTTCTGCTATAATAATTTTGAATACCTATCTGGAGAGAATGAGGTGAAGAGCTTAAAGATTTTTCTATTTGTTATTTTTGCTTTAGTTTTAATTTTTGCAGCATGTTTTTATACCTATGATGAGATGTTACCTCCAAAAAATTTTAAACCCACAAAGGTAACCATACCTTGTGATTCCACAGTTCAGCAGATAGCAGAAATTGCCTATAAGAACAATCTGATAAAAAACAAAACTCTATTTATCCTTCTCTCAAAATACTATAAAATTGATAAAAATTTAAAATCTGGTATATATACCTTTGATAAAAAAATGGATTTAAGAGAAGTGTTACTAAAATTCACAGAGGGGGGAATCCCTCCTTATGTGAAGGTAACAATACCTGAAGGTTACACTTTAAAGGAGATTGAGGAGATTTTTATCAGGAACAGGATATGCTCAAAGGAAGATTTTGAGAGAGAGGTATCAAATATAGATAAGTATAAAAACTACATCTTTGATGATGCAGATAGTCTTGAGGGATTTTTATATCCTGACACCTATTTCTTTGAAAGGGAAAAGACGGAAAAGGATATAAAGATGATGCTTGAGAATTTTAAATCAAAGTGTAATCCGCTCTTTAATGAATACAAAGGAGATCTTTCAAATTATGAGGTTCTTATACTTGCATCAATTGTGGAAAAGGAAGCCCAGGTGGATGAGGAGAGAAAAATAATTGCATCGGTTTTTATTAACAGGTTAAAACTGGGAATGAAACTTCAGGCAGACCCAACATTGAAGTATGTTTTACCTGATGCAGGATATACTCTCACATCCAAAGAGCTTGAGATTGACTCTCCTTATAATACATATAAATATAGAGGACTTCCCCCAACGCCCATATGTAATCCATCTGTTAAATCTATAGAAGCTGTAATACATCCAGCTAAAACAGACTTCCTCTACTTTGTGGCAAAGGGAGATGGAACTCATCTTTTTGCAAGAACATATGAAGAGCATTTAAAAAATATAAGAAAGGTGATGCCATGAAGAAAAATATACTTATCGGTATTGCAGGTGGATCAGGATCAGGGAAAACAACAGTCGCCTTAAAGATAAAGGAGAAAGTTGGAGAGGACATACTTATACTGGATATGGATTCTTACTATAAAGACCACTCACATATCCCATTTGAAGAAAGAGTAAAGATAAATTATGATCATCCAGATGCCTTTGACTTTCCATTACTTATAAACCACCTTAAAAGGCTCATACAAGGGAAAAGTATAGAAAAACCTGTATATTCCTTTGTAAAATATGTGAGACTTAAGGAAACCCAGAGAATAGAACCTAAAAAGATAATCATAATAGAGGGTATACTTTCCCTCTTTGATGAAGAGTTAAGAAACTTGATGGACATAAAGATATATGTGGATACTGATCCAGATGTAAGATTTATAAGAAGACTCTTAAGGGATATAAAAGAGAGGGGAAGATCTCTTGATTCAGTTGTTACTCAATATCTTGAAATAGTTAGACCCATGCACATTCAATTCGTCGAACCAACAAAAAGATTTGCAGATGTTATTATCCCAGAAGGCGGATTCAATATTGTTGCTGTGGATATGATAGTTGGAAGGATAAAGGAACTATTAAAGGAGATAAAATGAAGGAATTTACCATCAGAATGTACTTTCCAAAGGAAGAAATAGGATTTGTTCAAAGTTTGCTTGAATCTTTAGAAGGAGATGCAATGATACTCTTTACCTTTGTTAACAACAATCTTGGTGTTATGGATGTTTCTTTTGATGAGAGATTTCTTCCAGAAATTACCGATTTTCTCAGTGAGGTGGCTAAATACATTCCCATAATCTATGAGCCATTAGAGATGGGAAATGCTTAAACTTCTGAAACCAAAGGAATCCTTTAAAAGAATAGAAGATATAGACCTTAAAAATTATATGGGTACATTTGATGCACTTATCATTGATCTTGACAATACCCTGGTAACAAGAGGGAGTGAGTATATAGAGGAAGATGTTTTAAAATGGATAGAATATGCGAAGAAGCACTTTAAAATAGGAATCATATCAAATAACTATAAAAAAAGGGTAGAATTCATAGAAAAGAGATTTGGTTTCCCATCCATAGGCAGGGGACTCAAACCCTTACCTTTCTCATTTAAAAAACTTATGAAGATACTTAAGACTAAAGAAGATAGGACCATTGTAATTGGGGATCAGATCTTTACAGACATTCTTGGGGGTAATCTACTCGGATGTTACACAATTCTGGTTGAACCAAAGGATAAATCAAAAGATTTCTTTCTAACAAAGATAATGAGATTTTTTGAATCTCTTTTTAGAAAAAATATACTGTGATATAATTTTAATATGGGTAGAAATGACCTTATAGGTAATGTACTTATCTCCAATGGAATCATTACTGAGGAACAACTCAAGAAAGCCCTTGAAGAACAGAAAAGGACAGGGGAAAGACTCCTGGATGTATTGAAGAGATTAGGGGTAATAGATGAAGAGACCCTTGCCAAAATCATAGCAAAGCAGTGGGGTTATCCATATATTGATCTTTCCACTGTTGAAATAGACAAGGAAACTGTTCATCTTATAAGTGAAGAGATAGCCAGAAGATTTGAAGTGATACCCTTTGGAAGAACAGAGGAAGGAGAGATTATGGTAGCCATTTCTGACCCAACAAATATCTTTGCCATTGATTTTCTAAGGAATTACTTGAAGAATGTAAAGATATATGTGGCATCAAAGGAGTCCATCATAGGAAATATCGAGAAATACTACTCCATGGAGAAAACTGTAAAAGAAGCTGTCATGGAAATGACAGGAGGTGTGGAGGTTGAAACTGAAGAAGAGGAAACTGAACTATCCATTGATGAAGCAAGAAGTTTAGCAGAGACAGCACCTATTATAAGATTGATGAATCAGATAATAACTGAGGCAATTGTATCTCGAGCTTCAGATATTCACATAGAACCCCAGAAAAGATCGGTGAGGGTAAGGTACAGAATAGATGGAGTCTTAAACGATGCCATGTCTCTACCCAAAAACATCCAACCAGGTCTTGTCTCAAGAGTAAAAATTATGGCAAATCTTGACATTGCAGAGAGAAGAAGACCTCAGGATGGAAGAATCAATCTAAAATTTAGAGGAAGAGAGATAGATTTGAGGGTCTCCATTCTTCCAGCAATATTTGGAGAGAAGGTTGTAATGAGAATACTTGACAAGGAAAAATCTCTTATTCCATTGGAGAAACTCGGATTTTCTGAAGAGAGCTTAACCATATTTAAGTCATTGATTACCCAGCCTTATGGAATGATACTTATCACTGGTCCAACTGGCTCTGGTAAGTCAACAACCCTTTATGCAGTTTTAAGAATTCTTAATTCACCAAAGGTTAATATTCTTACTGCTGAGGATCCTGTGGAGTATCAACTCGATGGAATAACACAGGTTCAGGTCAATCCTAAAATTGGATTAACTTTTGCCAATGCTCTAAGATCCTTCCTAAGGCAGGATCCAGATATAATTCTTGTTGGAGAGATAAGGGATAGAGAGACTGCTCAAATAGCCATGGAAGCTGCATTAACAGGACACCTTGTTTTCTCCACGCTTCACACAAATGACTCCTTTTCTGCACCTACAAGACTCATTGATATGGGAATAGAACCATATCTTATAGCATCTGCCCTTATCGGGGTTACTGCCCAGAGACTGGTAAGGAAGATATGCAACAACTGTAAAACTGAGATTAAACCAAGTAGATACATACTTGAGCAGCTTGGAATAGAGGATGAAAATATGGTATTTTATAAAGGAAAAGGCTGTCCCATATGCAATAATACAGGATACAAAGGAAGAATAGCGGTTCAGGAGATTTTAAAGATAGATGACAACATAAGAGAGATGATACTTAAGAGAGCATCATCCACAGAGATTAAAGAGTATGCTGTAAAGAATGGAACGAAAACACTTTTACATGACGCACTTGATAAGGCACGCAAGGGTATAACTTCACTCGAAGAGGTATTAAGGGTTATATCAACTGTGGAGGTAATGGAGGGATGAATTACAGCCTTCAAGACCTTCTAAATATATGTAAAAAGAAAAATGCCTCTGACTTACACCTTACCGCTGGTTTACCACCTGTCTTCAGAATCAAAAAGAGACTTGTTCCTTTAAAATCTGAACCCCTTACATCTGAAGAAGTTGAGGAACTTGTATATCCAATAATGAATGATGAACAAAAGGAAAAATTCAAAGAGGAATGGGAGATAGACTTCTCTTTTGGTGTACATAATGTTGGTAGATTCAGGGTAAATGTATTTAGACAGAGACAAACTGTTGCTGCTGCATTTAGAGTCATACCATGGGAAATTCCCACCTTTGAACAACTTGGGCTTCCAAAAGCTATAAACAAAGTTGTGGAATTAGAGAAAGGCTTTGTTCTTGTCACCGGTGCCACAGGAAGTGGAAAATCCACAACTCTTGCATCTGTTATAGATAAGATAAACTCAACGAGAAGTGTCCATATAATCACCATTGAGGACCCAATAGAGTATCTTCATAAACACAAAAAAAGTATAGTAGTTCAAAGAGAACTTGGATCTGATACAAGAAGTTTTCCAAAGGCATTGAGAAGTGTCTTAAGAGAGGATCCAGATGTTATACTCGTGGGTGAGATGAGAGATCTTGAGACAATCTCGAGTGCTATAACTGCAGCAGAGACAGGTCATCTTGTCTTTGCAACACTTCATACTAACTCTGCAGCTCAAAGTATCGATAGAATTGTAGATGTCTTTCCTCCATATCAGCAACAACAGATAAGAATTCAACTCTCCAATGTTTTATCAGCAATATTTACCCAACAACTCGTTGAAAGAAGAGATGGAAGTGGACTTGTTCTTGCATCAGAAGTCTTAATAGTTACCCCTGCTGTAAGAAACCTTATAAGAGAAAATAAATCCTATCAAATAAACACAATTATTCAAACATCTAAAGATTTGGGTATGCAGACCATGAATCAGGCACTAAAAGATCTGTACGAACACAACCTTATCAGTTTTGAAACCGCAATAAGATACTCTTATGACCCATCAGAACTACTAAAAATGTTAGGTAGGGAGGATATAAGTGGCAGTATTTAGATATAAAGGGAGAAATATGTATGGAAAACTTGTCCAAGGAAAAATGGAGGCTGAATCTCCTGAGAGTCTTGAAGCTACCTTAAGGAGAAGGGGAATCTCCCAGATAACTATTGAAAAGGTTGAGGGGATTTCTGGCATAGAAGGAATTCTCTACAAATTTTTTGGTAAAAGAGGAGTCAGTTTAAGAGCACTCCTATTCTTCACGAGGCAGTTTACCACAATGCTCAAGGCAGGTCTTCCATTGACAAGGATTCTTGACATTCTGTCCTTCCAGTCACCTGGAAAAAGATTGAGAGAGGTAGCAAAAAAGATAAAAAAAGATGTGGAAAGTGGAATACCTTTATCTACATCTATGATGAACTTCCCTACCATTTTCTCCAGCTTGTATGTGAACATGATAAAAGCAGGAGAGGTAGGCGGAAATCTGGATAGATCTTTTGAAAGGGTTACAGAATTTCTTGAGAATGATTATAGATTGAGACAGAAAATAAAAGGCGCCATGAGCTATCCGATGTTTGTATTAGTTATTGCTTTTTCCCTTGGTTTCTTTATGCTAACAGTGTTTGTACCAAGATTTGCCGGTTTCTTCGCAGACTTGAATGTTCCATTACCTGCGATGACTCAATTCACTCTAAACCTTTCCCTCTGGCTTAAGAAAAACTGGTGGATTGTAATTCTTGGAGTAGTAGGTTTAATTATAGCTTTCAACCTGTTTAAAACAACTCCTTACGGTAGAGAGAAAACTGATGCCTTTAAATTAAAGATGCCTATTCTTGGAAAATTGAATCATCTAACAGCAATGGCAAGATTCAGTGCTACACTTTCCTCACTCCTTGCAGCAGGAGTTCCTCTTCTTCAAGCCCTTGACACAGTTGGAGGAGTGCTTGACAATGTAATAATCCAGAGAGAGATACAAAAAATAGAAGAAAGAGTGAGAAGAGGAGAAACTCTATCCAAACCAATGGAGGAATCTGGTCTCTTTACACCAATGGTTGTTCAAATGACTGCAATAGGAGAAGAGACTGGAGAGCTTGAAGAAATGCTCATGAAGGTTGCTCAGTTTTATGAAGAAGAGGTAAATAGAGCAGTGGAGCAGCTTACCTCACTGATTGAACCATTGCTAATTCTATTTGTGGGAGGAATTATAGGATTTATAATTATTTCTTTATATCTTCCAATATTCTACATGGTGGGACAGATAAGATAAGATGCTTAAAGGGGATGGCTTCAGTTTAATTGAAATTATGGTAGTTGTTGCTATAATATTGATCCTTACAACTATTGCAATACTCATATATACATCTCCGAGCATAAAAACACTTGCAAAAAAAGCGAAGACGAAAGAAGAACTCCATATGATTCAAATAGCACTGGAGGCATACCATACAGATTTAAAAAGATATCCTCCAGAAAGTAACTGGATGGATGAGCTTCTTGGAGAAGGTGTGTTAATTTATAACACGGAAAGAGTAAGTTACATAGGTAAAATACCTAAGGATCCATTCTCTCCAGATAATTATTACAACTATTCTCTCTCCAATGGTATATACTACATCTGGTCAGTTGGACCAGATGGAGAGAATGATAGCCACACCGATGATGATATAGTAAAAACAAACTCATGAGCTTTTCTTTAATTGTTCCTCAATCAGATCTAATGTACTTGAATCAACATTTGAAGTAACAAAGCCT
This sequence comes from Caldisericia bacterium, assembly GCA_021158845.1. Lineage (NCBI taxonomy): Bacteria > Pseudomonadati > Caldisericota > Caldisericia > Caldisericia bacterium. The sequence goes on along the minus strand of JAGGSY010000062.1, from coordinate 826 downwards.
TTATGTAAAAGAAGGAAGAAGCATGAGAGAACCTCTTCTCTGTCTAATTCTGTCTCTTTAGATAAATCTAAGAGGTTTTTCTTACCATCAATTTTGTAGAATAGTCTATTCGCCTTTGCATTCGCTGTAGGAAAGAGTGGAGGACCTATTCCAGAGTAATCTTTTAGAATCTTCTTCGCTTTCTCGCTGTGATCTGGAATGATCTCCATAATTTCAAAATGTTTAATAAAACCTGATGATATGAGAGAAAGAATGGCTTTCAATGTATCAAAATCTGGAAGTGAACTATCCATTAAAACATCCTTTATTTTCTTTCCACCTTTAAACAGGTTAATAACATACCACTCTTCTTTAGTAAGAGATATTTCTGATGATGGTGAAGATGGATTGACATCAAATAATGCATCTGTATCTAAGGGAGGTAATTTTTTAATAAGTTTATTTAACAACTCTACTCTTTTCATCCCCTCAAGCAATATCTCCTCTGTTTTCTTCTCTATCTTTCTCTTGACTTTTTTATCTATTTCCTTTGAAAAGGAAAAACTACCTTCATCTGCCATTAGAATCAAATAAATTACACTCTCTCCCTCTTTGCCAGCTGCTTCTGCATTTATAATTTCGCCCTTATCAAAATATATCTTGCCTTCAATTGTACCGTAAAATTTTACTTTACCGGATATAGAGAGAGTTCCTGTTTTCTTTGAGGAGAAGATGAATTTAATGATATCTTTAACAGAAAAATCTTTTAAACTTCCAGATAATTCCATTTTACCCTCCTTTTATTATATATTATATACTAATTTTTCGTTAAAACAATAAAGTAAGC
>JAGGSY010000061.1 GCA_021158845.1 Caldisericia bacterium | reverse complement strand
ATGTAAACTCTATATCAATCTTACTTTCAACCATACTTTTTATTTTAGTGCCTTAATCCCTTGACTTTTTATTTAAGTTAAATATTATTAAATTTGTAAAAACTTTGAACATAAGGAGGAACAAAAATGAGAAAGAATCCACCTGAAAAAGTGTCACAGGATAAGGTTATTTTTGATGTTGCTGAAATTGAGCCTTTACTTTCAGGTCCATCCCTTCATCTTAAACCGTGGGAGCCTGTATCAGTAAAGCTAAAAACAGGCGAAACCATGGTTATTAGAGAGGCAAAAAAAGAGGAAGCACCTCTTCTTCTCTCTTACCTTCAGGAAGTTATGAAGGTTGACCATGACTTTTACGATATAGTAGGAGCAAGGGTCTATGCTGAAGTTCTTGGATGGTATAGAAATAGACTTAAAGACCCATATACCCTTCTTGGCCTTATTGATGGGAAACTTGCCGGTTTTGCCAATGGAAGACTTATGAATAAAGACATCAACATCTCTCTTCACACAATGGCTTTCAAGAGAGGTGCAAGAGTCGGTGCAATAATGTACTATGCAAAAACCTTCTATGCCTTTGAAATTCTCGGAAATAAGGAATTCTGGGCAACATACGAAAGCTATAATGGATGGAAGAGATGGGGAGTTGGAATGGCTCAGCCATCCTATCCATGGCCTGAGTATCAGCATGAACTTGGTGGAGCAAGGGTGTATTACATAACCAAAGAGTATTGGGATGCAGTGGTAAGGGAATACATTGAGGATTACATTGGTACAAAGTTTGAAAAGCCAGTCTCTGAAGAGCTTCTAAAGAAAAACGAAAAACTCATACTTCCAGAAAAAGTGGAAGTATAAATCAACCTTTGGGGGGCAACTGCCCCCCAGCATATCAATTCAGTTTATCCAATGAAGATTGTTAGTGCGTGTTTGCTTGGTATTAATTGTAAGTATGATGGCGGCAACAATAGGAACGAGAAAATAATCTCCCTCCTTAAAGATGAAATTCTGATACCGGTTTGTCCAGAGCAGCTTGGTGGACTTTCAACTCCTCGTTCTCCCTCTGAAATAAGGGGAGATAGAGTCTATTCTGCGGAAGGAGAAGATTTAACTGAAAATTTTAAGAGGGGGGCAGAGGAGGTATTAAAAATAGCAAAGCTTTATAGAATTAAAGAGGCAATTTTTAAAGATGGAAGTCCATCATGTGGAGTGAATTACATATACGATGGAACATTTAAAGGTGTAAGGATAAAAGGAAAAGGTATAACAACGAGATTACTTGAGAGAGAAGGTGTAAGGGTGATAAGTGAGAAAGATATTTAGTGGTATAATTTAAAGGTGAGCACTTTAAGACAGGAAAAACTTAAAAAGACATTTAAAAAGGAAATCTCAACTCTTTTAAGAGAAAAGATTCAGGATCCAAGAATAAGAGATGAATTTCTCACAATCACAGACGTTAAATTTTCAAAGGATCTAAAGAGAGCTACAGTATACATATACATTCATGATAAGGCAAAAAAAGAGATTGTCTTTAAAGGTTTGAAATCTGCAACTAAATTCATTCAGGAAGAGATTGGAAGGGTTATGAGACTAAGATACACACCAATTCTAACCTTCAAGGAGGATAAAAGTATTGATAGAGGCTATAGAGTCATTGAAATTCTTGAAAAATTGAAACATGAAGAAGATAGCAGAGAAGATACTGAATAGCAAAAAGATTCTTATAATATCACACGAGAACCCTGATGGTGATGCGGTAGGTTCAACTCTTGGTCTGTATTTTGGACTTAAAAAGTTAAATAAGAGAGTTGTTCCAGTTTTACCGAATAAGGTTCCACAGATTTATTCCTTTCTTGAAGGCGCAGAACTTATTAAAACAGACTTCAATCCTAAAGATATAGATGTGGCTATAATTCTTGATTGTTCAGATATAGGAAGAGTTGAATCTTTGAAGAAAAAGTTAATGAAAATCCCAATTAAGATAAACATAGATCACCACCCATCAAATTTTTCCTTTGGAGAACTTAATTTTATAGATCCCACATCTTCTTCAACTTCAGAGCTTGTTCTAAAACTTCTTAATGAGTTAAATGTTGAAGTTGATAAGAGTATAGCCAATCCTCTCTATGTTGGAATTATGACCGATACAGGTTCCTTCAGATTTCCCAATACAACACTCAAGACATTTGAGGCAGCCACTTACCTTGTAAGACATGGTGCAGAGGCTTCCTATCTTGCTAAAATGGTTTACAATATGAAACCACTCAAAGCTCTTAAGATCCTTGGAAGAGCACTTGAGAAATTAAAGAAGAAGGATCATCTTATATATTCTGTTCTACTACTCTCAGATTTTGAAGAATTTGATGCTTCAGAGGAGGATGCCGAAGGGGCAGTTGAGTTCCTAAATAAGTCAAGAGAGGCAGATGTTGCTGTGCTTCTCAAGGAGAGGAGAGAGAATTACTTTAAAGTGAGCATGAGAAGTAAAGACTCCGTTGATGTTAAAAAAATAGCAATGAAATTTGGTGGAGGAGGACATATAAACGCTGCTGGTTTTGAGATAGAGGGAGAACCAGAAGAGATAATTGAAAGTATAATAAAGGAGATTAAAGTTGAGAGATCTAACAGGGATAATTAATGTCTACAAACCTCCAGGAATAACCTCTTTTGGTTTACTCTCTGTTGTTAAAAGGATAATAGGGGTTAAGAAAGCTGGGCATGGAGGTATAATAGACTTCATGGCTCAGGGTGTATTACCTGTTCTTATAGGAGAAGCTACAAAACTCACATCACTTCTACTTCTGTTACCGAAAGAATATGAGGGTGAAATAACGCTTGGCATAGAAACTGATACCCACGACATATGGGGAAAGGTAATCTATGAGAAGGATGCAAGCCATATAACTCTAAAAGATGTGGAAGCATTGAGGGAGAGTTTCATTGGAAAGATAAATCAGATTCCTCCAAAGTTCTCTGCGAAGAGAATTGATGGAAAGAGAGCTTATGAACTTGCAAAGAAAGGAAAAGAGGTGCAGCTAAAGGAGAAGGAGGTTGAGATATTTCAATTTGATATATACAACTTCAGAGAAGGAAGGCATCCAAAATTTAACTTCAAAATTTTGTGTTCATCTGGAACATATATGAGAAGCTTGGCAAGGGATATAGGAAAAAAGTTGAATGTTGGTGGAACCCTTTCCTACCTTGTAAGAACTGCTGTTGGAAAACTTGAGGTGAAGGAGAGTCTTCATCTTGATGATATTATAAATTACGCTAAAAGTGGCAATTTCAATGAAATGATCATGAGCATAGAGGACTTTCTTGACTTTATTCCCCGAGTTGCTCTTCCAAAACGCAAATTATTCCTATTTAAAACAGGCAACCAGATTAGATTTGATCATCCCTATTTAAGGGGAGGGTATGTGTTGGTGTTGGATTCCAGAGGGAAAGCTGTGGGGATAGGAAAATTTTTTGAGGGGGTTGGAGAGTTAAAGCCTGTAAGAATATTTAACATATCATGAAGGTTTTTTACAATTTACCCAATCTTTACGATGTAAATCTATCCATTGGAAGTTTTGATGCCATTCATATTGGTCATGTTAAACTCATAGAGAAACTGTCAGAATCTGAAGGGAAAAAGGTTATCCTTTCCTTCTTCCCACCACCATTCATATATTTTGGGAAAGAGAAAAATGTAGCTTTCCTGCCCAGGGAAAAGGTAATGATACTTAAAGATTTGAACATTGACGCAGTTATATTTTTGCCTTTCAATAGAGAAATCTCTTTGTTGAAACCCAATGAATTCATTGATTTCTTGATAACTAAGATTAGGTTGAGAACTGTAATCGTTGGAAAAAATTTTAGGTTTGGACATAAAAGGGAAGGTGATGTGAATTTACTTTACAATTTTGGAAAAAATTTTGGATTTCATGTGATAAGTGTTACAGAGGAGAGAAGAAACGGTGAAAAGATAAGTAGTAGCAAAATAAGGGAACTTATTAGAAAAGGAGAAATTGAGACTGCAAACAGGTTCTTGTTTCATCAATACTTTGTATTTGGAAGAGTTATTAAAAAGGTATTGAAAACAGAAGAGTTAAAATTGTTACCACCTTCTGGGTCTTACATGGTTAAGATAGATGGGGAAGAGTTTATTGCACATGTTAGAGACAATGAAATTTATGTTCCTGACTATTCAAATGAAGGTGTGAGAGAGGTTAAATTTATAAAGAAAATCTGATTTACTTTTGGATAATATTAATTTATTGTATAATTTTCAAAAGAGAAGAATTAAGGAGGAGTTCTAATGGACTTGAAATCTGTTTACACGCCTCACGAAATTGAAAAAGAGATTTATGAATTCTGGTTAAGAGAAGATCTTTTCCATGCAAAGGTAGATAAATCTCGTAAACCCTATACCATTGTCATGCCTCCACCAAATGTTACTGGGTCTCTTCATCTTGGCCATGCCTTTGACTCTACCATTCAGGACATAATGATAAGGTTCAAAAAAATGAAGGGATTTGAAACTCTCTGGCTTCCTGGAGTTGACCATGCAGGTATAGCAACTCAGCTTATGGTGGAGAGAGAGTTGATGAAGAAGGGACTTACTAAGGATAAGCTTGGTAGAGAGGAGTTTCTTAAAAAGGTGTGGGAGTGGAAGGAGAAGTATGGAGATAGAATTGTAAATCAACAAAAGAGACTTGGAATAGCAGCTGATTGGAAGAGACACAGATTTACCATGGATAGACCCTATCAGAGATCTGTCCTTGAAGCCTTTGTAAAGTTATACAATGATGGAAAAATATATAGGGGAGAGTATATGATAAATTGGTGCCCAAAATGCCATACCGCTCTCTCTGACCTTGAGGTTGAGTACAAAGAGGAAAAGACGAAGCTTTACTATGTAAGGTATCCCTTTGAAGATGGAGATGGTGGCATTGTAGTTGCCACAACAAGACCTGAAACCATGCTTGGAGATACAGCAGTTGCTGTAAATCCAGAGGATGAAAGATACAAGGATTATGTTGGAAAGATTGTTATACTTCCACTTGTTGGGAGGAAAATACCCATAATTGCTGATGAAAAGGTGGATATAGAGTTTGGAACAGGTGCTGTTAAGATTACCCCTGCCCATGATCCCAACGATTTTGAGATGGGTGAGAGACACAATCTTCCGAAGATAAACATTTTTACTTTGGATGCTACTATAAATGAGAATGGTGGTAAATTTAAGGGACTCACAAGAGAGGAGGCGAGGGAGAGAATAGTTGAGGAATTAAAAGAGAAGGGATATCTTGTAAAGGTTGAAGATTATGTTCACTCTATAGGTATTCATGATAGATGTAAGACTGCCATTGAGCCAATGATTTCAAAGCAGTGGTTTATAAAGATGAAACCACTCGCCGAGGAGGGATTAAAGGTTGTAAAGGAGGGTAAGGTAAAAATAATACCAGAGAGATGGGCGAAGGTCTATGAAGATTGGCTTACCAATATAAAAGATTGGTGTATATCAAGGCAGATATGGTGGGGACATAGAATACCCATATATTACTGCAAAGAGTGTGGAGAGGTTACAGCATCTATTGAAGAGATAGATAAATGTCCAAAGTGTGGTGGAGAGGTTGAGAGAGACCCAGATGTTCTTGATACATGGTTTTCATCAGGACTCTGGCCCTTTGCCACTCTTGGCTGGCCTGAAAAGACTAAGGATCTTGAATACTTTTACCCAACATCCCTTCTTGTCACAGGTTATGACATACTCTTTTTCTGGGTGGCAAGGATGATAATGTTTGGAATGTACTTTATGAAGGAGGAACCTTTCAAACATGTGTATCTCCATGGGCTTATAAGGGATGAGAGGGGAAAGAAGATGAGTAAGACTCTTGGAAATGTTATAGATCCACTGGAACTTTTAGATAAGTATGGAGCAGATGCTACAAGATATACCTTTGCACTTCTCTCCACAGTGGGTGGTCAGGATATAAACTTCTCTGAGGGAAGGGTGAAGTTTGCAAGGAATTTCATGAATAAGATATGGAATGCAGGAAGATTTGTTATAAACACACTTAAAGATTTTGCCCCAGAATCAGTTTCATCACCTGAATTTAGAAGAGAAGATATATGGATTCTAACACGACTTTCAAAGATAAGTGAGAGGGCAAATGAACTTATAGAAAACTATGAGTTCGGCGAGATATCCAATTCTCTCTATGAATTCTTCTGGCATGAATTCTGTGATTGGTACATTGAGATTTCAAAGTTAAGGACTGATTCAACAGCAAAATGGGTCCTCTTTACTGTGTTTTCCAACTCCCTTAAACTTTTACACCCATTTATTCCCTTTATAACTGAGAAATTGTTTAAGCTTCTTCCTGTTAAGGAGAAAAGCATCATGCTTTCCTCATATCCAGAACCAGATGATTTTATTAGGGATGAAAACATTGAGGATGAATTTAATGAATTCATGGAGATAACAAGAAGCATAAGAAATTTAAAGAGTATACTAAATATCCCTGTAAGAAAGAAAGAAAAAGTTTTTATAAAGTTTTCTAACAAGAAGCTTGAATACTGGAAGAGGTATATTGAGCACCTATCTTCCTCTGAAATAGTCTCAGAGGAGATTGGTGGTTTAAGAAGGATAAGCGATGCTGTGCTTGGAAACGAGATATATCTATATTTAAATAAAGATTTTCCAATTGAGGAAAGTATAAGAAAGTTAAAGAAGAGTATAGAAAAACTTGAAAAGGAGATAGAGAATTTAACCTCAAGATTGTCAAATCCTAATTTTAGGGATAAAGCCCCAAGGAATGTGGTGGAAGAAAGTGAATTAAAATTAAAAGAGGATGCCAACACCTTGAAACTACTTAAAAAACATCTTAAAGAGCTTGAGGGTTAATGTTTTCTTATGTAGAGGCACTGGATTTTCTTGGTGCAAGAAAGAGAAGAACTATAAAACCGGGGCTTGATAGGATAAAACTTCTTCTTAACATCCTTGGAAACCCAGAGAAGGGAAAAAGGGTTATTCATGTTGCTGGAACAAAGGGAAAAGGATCCACATGTGTTTTTATATCCCGCTTGCTCTCATACCATGGATATAAGGTTGGCCTCTTTCTATCTCCCCATCTCCAGTGCTTCAGGGAAAGAATTTCTATAAATGGAAATTTTATCTCTGCCAAGGAGTTCGGGAGGTACATATGGGAGATAAAAAATATTTATGAGAAGGAAGATAAATTTAAAGAAATTGGTGAACCAACGCTGTTTGAGATCTTAACAGCAATCTCTTTACACTATTTTCACAAAAATAATGTAGATTTTGTTGTTCTTGAAACAGGACTTGGGGGAAGACTTGATGCCACAAATGTGGTGGCAAATCCGCTAACTTCCGTTATAACTCCAATAGGCCTTGATCATATGGATATTCTCGGAGATACCATAGAAAAAATCTCCTTTGAAAAGGCTGGAATAATAAAGAGGAGAAGACCAGTTATTCTATCAGAACAGGAGGAAAGAGCGCTTAAGGTGATTATAGATAAAGGGAGAGAATGTAATTCAAAAATATACATGGCAGGAAGAGATTTCTCAACCAGGATAATTAAAATGGATAGAGGTGGGACCATATTTACATACAAATCCAATAAAAATTTCTTTGAAAATTTAAAGATAAAGTTGCTTGGTGAGTATCAGGTGATGAATAGCTCTCTTGCAATAAAAACTTTGGAGGTGCTTGAAGATTTAGGATTGATAGAAATAAAGGAGAGTAAAATTAGGAAAGCTTTAGAGGATGCATTTATTCCTGGAAGAGGAGAAATAATTAATGAGGGTGGAAGAGTTTATATCCTTGACGGGGCTCACAATGAAATTTCAATGAGAGAGGTTAGAAAATTTTTACAACAATACTTTAGTTGTGGTAAAATAAATTTGATTTTTGGAATCTTGAAGGATAAGAACATTGAAAGAGTGTTGGAGATGATACTTCCTTGTGCAGAAAAGGTTATTTTTACAGCACCGAGCGGGGTAAGGGAGAGGAGAACTCCTCCAGATTACTTATTAAGTCTTGCAAAGAAGATGTTTCCTTTTAAAGAGATGGGAGTTTCAAAAAATGTAGCTCAAGCTTTTAAGATGGCAAATGAATTTTTTTCACTTGAACCAGTTGTTGTAACTGGGTCTTTTTATATTGTAGGAGAAGCGAGGTCTATACTTAAAAGATACTACTTTAGTTAAAGGAGGTTAATGTGGGAAACGAAATTACTGGGGATATCTTCTCTTATCTTGGGAGATTTTCATCTCTCTTTTACATTTTCTTTACCATTCTTGTGATTCTTATTGCCTATTGGACCTATCAAGATGCAAGAAAGAGAGGTTTTGGCCCATATTTCTGGCTTATTTTAATAATAACAACGGGCATTGTTTTTCCATATGCTTACTATTTTATAAAAAAAGCTAACTGGGTCTTTCTCTCCATTTCTATTCCTTCTGGTGGTTTAATTCCCTGGCTCATCTATCTTCTCGTAAGACCCCCATGGACAAAGGAAGATCTTGAAATGGAGAATCTGGAGAGGGAAGCTCTTAACTTAGAAAGAGAGTACTGGGCGTTCCTTCTATCCAAGGAAAAATTGAAATGTCCAAATTGTGGAGCTCCAATCAAGGAGAATTGGCTTCTATGTCCCTATTGTCATACAAGATTAAAAAAAGAGTGTGTTTATTGCGGTAAACCTCTTGAGTTGGACTGGGACATTTGTCCCTACTGCGGTCATGAACAGCCAAAGGAGGAAAAGAAAAAATGAGGATTTTAACGTTTGGGAGAGGGGGTGTTCACCCCCCAGAGAGTAAACTTACAAAGGATAAGCAGATTGAAGACATGGAAGAAGTGGAGGAAGTTCTTATTGCTTTACACCAACATACAGGTGCACCAACTCAACCTCTTGTAAAACCTAAGGATACAGTTAAAAAAGGTCAGAAGATTGGAGATAGTGATGCAAAGGTCACCTCTCCTGTCCACTCTCCAGTTTCTGGAGAGGTTGTGAAGATAGTTGAGACTACCCTTCCCAACAGTAGAAAATCTATGGCTGTGCTTATCAAGAATGATCATGAGGAAACTTGGGATGAGAGTGTTGAACCTCGTGATGATGTTGATTCACTTTCAAAGGAAGATCTCCTTAAAATAATTAGAGAGGCAGGGATTGTGGGTTTAGGAGGTGCTGCGTTTCCTACACATATAAAACTCATGCCCCCGCCCAACTTTCCTGTGGATACTCTTATAATAAACGGTGCAGAATGCGAACCTTACCTTACAGGAGACCATAGACTGATGCTTGAAGAGGGAGAGAGTGTGATTAAAGGGGTAGAGATCCTTATAAGGATCCTTGGTGTTAAGAAAACTTTTATAGGTGTTGAAGAGAACAAATCTGATGCTGCCATCTCTCTTGACAAAATAGTTCACAGTATGGGGCTTGACAAAAATATAGAGGTGGTTCTCCTCAGAACAAAGTATCCTCAAGGTTCAGAAAAGCATCTCATAAAAGCCATAACAGGAAGAGAAGTGCCTTCAGGAGGTTTACCTTTTCATGTTGGTTGTATAGTTCAGAATGTTGGAACAACATATGCCATAAAAAGAGCTGTATACGATGGGATTCCACTTATAGAAAGAGTACTCACAGTTTCTGGTTCAGGCGTTGTGGAACCGAAGAATCTAAAGGTCAAAATAGGAACCATTGCATCAGACATAATAGAATTCTGCGGTGGAGCCAAAGAGGAAGTGAGAAAGATAATATTTGGTGGTCCAATGATGGGTTTTTCTGCTTACATCCTTGATTTACCAGTTATAAAGGGAACTTCTGGGATACTTCTATTTACAGATCAGGAATTAATAGAATATGAAGAGTATCCATGTATAAGATGCGGAAGATGTGTTGATGCGTGTCCCATGGGTCTTATGCCTCTTTTTATAGATGGATATTCAAGGATAGGAGATTTTGATAAAGCAGAAGAATTTAGAGCTCTTGATTGTATTGAATGCGGAAGTTGTGCCTATATATGTCCTTCCAAGAGACATCTTGTCCAGTCCATAAGAATGGCAAAAACAGAAATTATTAAGAAGAGAAAGGCGGTGAAAAAATGAAAAAGGAAGGAACTCAAAAATTTAAAGTAATAGTTTCCTCATCTCCACATATAAGAGACCCATTAACAACACATACAATAATGCGACTTGTCTTTATTGCTCTTCTTCCTGCTGCCATCTGGGGGGTGTATGAGTTTGGTCTGTATGCTGGACTTATACTTGTAACGAGCATTGTTACTGCAGTTCTGTCTGAGTATCTTTTTGAAATTATAACAAAGAGAAAGATTACAATATCTGATGGAAGTGCTGCTTTAACAGGATTGTTGTTTGGTATGGTAATTTCTCCCACAACTCCCCTCTGGATGGTTGTTATAGGCTCCTCATCAGCCATCATAATCGCAAAGCAATTCTTTGGTGGTCTGGGTTCAAACTTCCTGAATCCTGCTCTCTTTGGAAGGGCAGTTGTGTTTCTATCATGGACTGGACTACTCAACAGATGGCCTAAGCCGGCATTTAACTTTTTCTACTTTATTTCAGGAAACCAAAATCTTGTCACCACAGCTACACCCCTTGATCTGTTCAGGCTTCATCAATTGAGCATAACCTCTTCTCTTTATTCTGATCTATTCTTTGGAAGAGTTGGTGGTTCAATTGGAGAGACATCAAAACTACTTCTTCTTATAGGTGTTGTTTTTCTTTTGTTGATCAGAAGAGATATAATAGATCTTAAGATTCCTCTAACATTCATTGGGACAGTGGCTCTTCTTGCCTTTCTATTTAAACAGGATGTTCTGTTCCATCTACTTTCAGGAGGATTAATAATAGGTGCGTTTTTTATGGCAACTGACTATGTAACAACTCCCGTTACACCTTTGGGTCGAGTTATCTTTGGTATAGGAGCAGGCGTGATTACCTTTGTTATAAGAAACTGGGGAATTTATCCTGAAGGAGTCTCTTTTGGTATTTTGTCCATGAATGTGCTTACTCCACTCCTTGATAAAATTCTGCCAAGGGCATTTGGAACAGGAGGGAAGAAATGAAGGATATTATAAAAAATGCTCTCATAATAACACTTGTTGCAATTATTGGTTCAGGTGTATTGGGTTGGGTTTACTCATTTACAGCTCCTGAGATTCAAAAGCAGAAGGAGAGATCTTTAAGAGAAGGTATAAAGACTATCTTTTCAAATGAGGAAAGCTTTGAGGAACTTAAAGATTTTGGTGGTAAAGAACTCTCAGGTGGTATAAAGGTGCTCAATGTGTATAAAGTTAAAAATAAAGATGGAAGTGAAGGGTATGTTTTCCATGCATTGTTCCCTGGATATGGTGGCAAGATTGAATCGTTAATTGGATATGAGGATGATGTTTGTAGTGGAATAATAATACTTGAACATGCAGAAACTCCAGGACTTGGTGCAAAAATCACAACTGAGGAGTTTAGAAAACAATTTGTAAATAAACCCTTATCTGATCCATTTATACCAAAGAAAGATGTGGTTGCAATTACAGGTGCCACCGTATCTTCAAGGTCTGTATCCACAGCTATAAAGAAAATAGCCGAATTTTACAGGGAAGAGGTGAAAGGAGGAAAATAAAATGAAAGAACTCTGGAAGGAATTCAAAAAGGGGTTGTTTTTACAGAATCCAGTTTTAATACTTATGGTTGGATTGTGTTCTGTTCTTGCAGTCTCCACCACTGTGAAAAACGCTATAGGAATGACTCTCGGCTTCTCCTTCGTTCTTATCACGAGTGAATTGATAGTTTCTGCTATAAGAAAGATAATCCCAAATCACTTAAGAATCCCCATATTCCTTGTAGTCATTGCAGGTTCAACAACAGTAGTGGATCTTGTGATGAAAGCTTACTCACCTACACTTTCCAAATCCTTAGGGATATTTATTCCACTGATAGTAGTTAACTGTATCGTTCTTGCAAGAGTGGAAGCTTTTGCCTATAAGAAGTCAATCCTTGTTGCACTTTTTGATGCATTGGGTATGTCAGTAGGTTATGGTATTGCCATAGTTTCACTTGCTGCTGTAAGAGAGATACTGGGAAGTGGAACATTTCTTGGTTATAGAGTTTTTCCTCAAGGTTTCAAACCTGCAGGTATACTGCTTCTGCCTCCGGGTGCCTTTATTATACTTGGAATTTATATAGCAATACTTAGAGGATATATAGGGAGGAAATCATGAGTGTTGTTACGCTTATAAAAATCTTTATAGCGGCGATGATAGTTGACAATATGGTGTTCATTAGATACCTTGGAATGTGCCCCTATGTTGGTGTTACAGGAGATATGGATTCTGCCACCGGTATGGGGTTTGCAGTTATCTTTGTTACAACACTTGCCACAGTTGTTACATGGATAGTTTACCACTATTTTATGCCAGGACTTGAATTCCTTAAGATACTTGTTTTTATCTTTACCATTGCCTCACTTGTTCAGCTTGTAGAGATTTATCTTAAGAAAAATGTGCCTGCTCTGTATAAATCTCTTGGTATCTATCTTCCTCTCATTACTACCAACTGTTCCATTCTTGCCATCACATTTATAAATATAGATAAGAGCTACAATTTTATTGAAAGTCTTCTCTTTGCTCTTGGCGCTTCAGGTGGTTTTGCTATAGCTCTTATAATACTTGCCGGTGTAAGAGAAAGGCTAAAGCTTTCCAATGTGCCGAAGTTTCTAAAAGGTTATCCCATTGTGTTCATATCCATTGGACTTATAGCAGTTGCTTTTCTTGGTTTTAAAGGACTTATAAAATAGGAGGAAGAGATGAACATAGTAATTAGAGCAATAATACTTATGGGAATTATAGCTTTTCTTGCTGGAATAAGCCTCTCTTGGTTCAATGAAATATTTAAAGTAAAAAGAGATAAGAAACTTGAAGAGATAGTTAAGTTGCTTGGTGGAGGCAATTGTGGTGCATGTGGATATCCTGGATGTGAAGCTTTTGCAGAAGCTGTGCTTAAAGGAGAAAATCCAGCTAAATGTACAGTGGCACCTCCAGAAAACATACAGAAGATTGGAGAACTGTTAGGACTATCTGTTTCAACAGAAAAAAAGAAACCTGTTCTTTCATGTGTTGGTGGAGTTGGAGTTGAAAAGATTAGAGCAGAATATGTAGGATTAGATGATTGTAGGGCAGTTCCATTTGCTTTTAATGGTAAGAAGGCATGTGAGTTTGGATGTATTGGACTTGGAACCTGTGAGAGAGCATGTCCCTTTAATGCCATAAAGATGGTGAATGGATTACCAGTTTTTGATTATGAAAAATGTACAGGCTGTGGAATATGTGCAGAGGTTTGTCCAAGAAATGTAATAGCTATGGTTCCATGGAATGAATCTGGAATTGTAAAGTGTAATAGTCCAAGAAAAGGAATTGAGGTAAGGAAAGAATGTGGGAGAGGATGTATAAAATGTGGTATATGTATAAAGGTATGTCCTGAAAAGGCAATCACATGGGGAAATAATAAGTTACCTGTGATTGATATGAGTAAGTGCACTTTATGTGGTCTATGTGTTGAGAAATGTCCAACAAAGGTTATAAGAATAGAGAGAGGTGAGGTCTTACTGGATCTTGATGTGAATCCGAATTTGAAAGCTAAAGTTTAAGGCTTTACAAAACGTGATAGTTAAATATAATAAAATTGTGAGAAAAATAATAATAGTTTTAGTTTTGTTTTTGCTTCTCTTTCCTGCCCATCTTTCTGCTGCCAATGGGTATAAGAAGGATATAGTCATAAAAGAAGATGGAGGGTTAAGGAGAAATCCAAACTTTATAACTCTTACAATAGAGGATCCCAATCTTTCAGATGATTGCATCCTTATAGATAAGGACACAAAGAAGGAGATCCCATTTTATATTGTCAAAAAAGAGAAGGGTAGAATTAAAATAAGATTTAAGCTGAACCTTGATAAGGGAGAAGAGAAACATCTTGAATTTAGATTCTCTACGGGAGAAAAGAGATCTATCTTGCCAGAGAAAGACTTTTTCTTTGTTAACTACATTGGCACAGAATTTTATGGTATCTCTTTTGAAAAGATTTATCTTATAGCACTGAAAGATAGTGATGTAAAGGTTACTAATAGAGAAGGAAAAACTCTCTTTTCAGGAAAAATTAAGTATGGACACTTTAAGAGAATAGACCTCGCCTCACCTCAATCTTTTCATATAGTATCCACTGGTCCCTTGATGGTGACTGTCTCATCAATAGGAAAACCTGGAAAGAATATGCCTGAGGATAGAAGTGATGACGACATAATGTCTATTATCGGAACTGAGGGATTCTTCTTTACGCATTCAGACATTTTTGTCACCAGCTTATTTGATAATAATTCTGTAAGGGTGGAGGATAGTGGTGGAGAGTTAATATACAAGGGTACTCTAAAAGCAGGTGAAACAATTAAGAAGTTGGGTCTCTATCCATCCCTTCTATACTACAGGGCAGATAAACCAGTTTTAATCCAGTATGGAAAGTTTGACGATTCTACTTTTACAGTGATTGTTCCCTATCTTGGATTTTTATACGGTTATTCCTTTGGTGAATTAGGGATATTTTCCTTTGAAGATAACACAAACATTTTGTTCAAAGGTGGAAGTAGGACAGAGAAATTTAACCTCAATTCCAGGGAATTTAAACTTATAGAGTATAAAGGCGGTTTTGAAGTAAATGCTGATAAACCAATCCTTGTGTACTCTCTCGGTAAATCTTCAAATTTTGGTGGAGAGGAGATACCTACCCTTTTAGGATACGCATCTTCAACAAAATTTAACTTTGTTACAGGGAAGATATCATTTAAATATTCAAAGGGCCACAGGAGACTTATAAATGTATTATCTCAAAC
>JAGGSY010000060.1 GCA_021158845.1 Caldisericia bacterium | reverse complement strand
GCTCAATATCTTGCGTAGTTATAAGACTTTTATTTTTATCATATTCCTCTATTCTCAAATAAATATGTGCCTCAAAAAGCCCTAACTCACCTGAATTAGCCCAATAACCATAAAATACAAATTTGTTAAAAGCTTTGTTGTTTGCTGGTATAAATCCCTCATTCCTAATATAGCCCGTTCCCGTATTATCTGGCTGAACTTCTATACAAATAGCATTTTTTCCCATAAAACTATAATCAGATAGATACCAACTGCAATTTGAAGTGCTTATGTTCCAGCCGTCAGGCACTCCATCTCCATCTTCATCGTCAAATGCAGGATTGTATATATCCGAAATTCCTATGGTATTATGGATACCCTCACCCACACTCTTTACCACAACCCCCTTTTGCACAATGCCATTAGCAATAACATCATCACCACTATTATCCACTACCCTTTTAACTTCAAAATCGGCAGTCAAACATTCTTGCTTAACTAAACCATACCGGTCATCTCTACGAACATAAGCCCTCTTAACCCTTGAACAACCTTTAGCAACTTGAGTAACAACCCATAATCTGTAATAATAAGATGTCTCAACCTTGACTTTGCTATCGTAATATTCTACCCGTTCTCGATCGTAAATTTCTGTAAGTGTTTCCCATGTCTTACCATCAAGAGAACGCTCAATCCGATACAATATGAAACCGTTTCCCCTATACTGATTCCATTGCAGTTTCACATAAGGACGAGGCACTTTTTCCACATCACGGTCAAAATAAGTAGCTACCTGTAATTTAGCAACAGGAATACGAGGATAATCACGCTCTAATAATAAATCAGGACGGGGGCGAGGGGGTGATGTAGGAGCAGTAACTTGCTTGCGTGTTACTGTGCGACCTTCTACTACACGACCCAACCCCTTTGCCTTCTTCTCCCCAACGAATCTGTCTCGGTGTATGATATTAATTATTTTTTGTAATATCTTATTCATTTTCGCCTCTCTATTATTAAGATTATTATGTCACTAAATTGATTTGGAATTGGTGACATTACCTTAACCTCCCCACTAAAGCCCTTACAGCATCAACATAAAATGTAGCACCAAAATCATCTACAGCACGAGCAGTTATGGTAATAATAATTCTGGGGTCTGATAATGGTGATTCCGATGTAAGCCAAGTGGAAACAGTTATAGGCTCCTTGTTGTATAATATTTTGCCATACCCTACCCGACCACTACCATCAACATTTAAGTTATCATTGAAATAATAAAATACCCTTTGTGTGCCATAACCAGCACTCCGACCGAATGCAGATGCCCTCGCAACTACACGCTTAATCAGGGTAGTTCCATCATATAACGAAAGCTTCAAGATTATATCACCGTGCGAATTACTATTCCCTGCCTCACTATCATCTATTGCACCATTGACTGCAACAGCTAACAGCCAAGTTCCAGCTTCTTTTAATTGTGGAACAGGAATGTAAGTACTACTATTAAGTGAACCTGAATCTGTGGAATCGGCAGGAGCATTCAGATTGATAGAAGCAGAATAAGAACCTTCTACCGCCCAAGCAGAAGACCGCCCCCATCCTGCACTGTAACTCCATCCTATACTTAAATCTGATTCAAATGAATAGTTAGGAATCAAAATCTTATCGCTTCTAAGTCCTACCAATCTACCTATGCCCCACGTTTCACTCCAAGTTGGATACACATAAATATGTCCTTCCTCGTAGGGATAATTATCAGGATCGCCACCCCGCCTGACCCCAGTCAGACCAGCATAGCCTATCACCTGCCATAATCCCACTTCCAGCCATTTGTCATCACGAGAAATACCATAATTAATAGACGGTATCCCTTCACGCAAGACTTCCAATGGGTAGCTTTGTCCATCATTATCACTTGTTTGTGCATCCGTATAACTGAAGCGTATACCTATCGCAGGAGGTATACTAAGATAGTGAGTATAGAGAGCTGAATTATCATTCTCCAATCGTATCAAGCGACCCGACATATCCACAACATTGAGCAAAAGAATAGCAGACCGTTTTACCAACGCATACAATTTCGTATGTGCAAAGGATAGTGGTGGATCATCCTCATCATAAATACCATATACTGGACGAATACGGTAATAATAGTAATCCGTTGTCATTCCCCCACCGAGGGATTCTATCTTACCTTGAATATCTGCCCAATCGTCAAATTCCCCTATAGTGGGAAGCAAAAACATAGTGCCAGCACTATTTAAAATCTCACGACCAATCATAGCCTGAATGGTTTTACCGTATTCCAATGCAGATGAAATTAAAGAATCGAGCGAAGCAGAATTCTCATCAGCTGATACAAGCGACAAGCTGAAAAGCTTACCGTAATCGCTATCATCTATATACCGTAAATCTCCTTTATTATGCCCAATTGCAAGGGCACGAAGATAGTGAGCAGAGACACGAGGGACAGCAATACGCCCGCTCCCTTCTATCTGTATGGTCATATCTAAATCAGGTCTTGTTAAATAGAAGCTCCGCTCTCTAACATCACCATCGCTTATAGGCTCATAATTACTGATTACATTTATCTGGGCTTCAATAGGGGTAGAAGGTTTAAGAGTAATACGGTCTATCCCGAAATCAGAACCAAGGAAAGAAAAAACACCACTGCTATTCAATGGATAAAACTCAAATCTAATCTCCAATGTATTACCCGCCAAATACCCACCATAGGATTGAGTATAGGCAGGACAGTTAAAAGCATCGGCAGGGTCAACACCAGCTATTACTCCTACCCTGCCACCTCCCAAACAGGGTGGCTCATAATATCTTTGCCTATTTGCGAAAATCTGACATTTCACAGCACCATCTGGTATATCAGTTATACCACCTGCCATCTTCACTACCGCATACCAATTACCCGAAGACTGATAAAGCTCCACAATTTGTCCCTGCCCCACATAATTACTATCACCATCGTAAAAATCTATTTCCATACCATCGTATAAATGAGGAACAAAAGAAGATGTATCTCCAGTAAATTGCCATATTCCATTGCTATATTTAGAACCTGATTCATACCCGCTTGACGGATAAACTTGACCCACAATATCACTTATATCTAATGCAGGATGTAAACACTGGAAGCCACCAGACTGATTCAAAAGAGAACTATCATAACGACACGGCACTACAAATTTAGTCCCAGTAGTCCAGACTCCATCCCATTCAAAAATATGCTTACCTATATCCTGGATTTCAAATTTAGTATCATCTCCCACTACCCAATGCACCACTGATTCAGGCAACCCACCCACCGCTGGAGACACTATCGCTATACGCACATACCCCATTTCCGTAAGGGTATAAGATAAACGAATATACTTGCCTCTCCGCTCTGAATCGTAAGGGTCATAATCAATATGGTTCTCTAACTTGACATCCCGAAATGGGTTGCCCAATCCAATATAAACAGATTGTGGGGGAGAGGGTAAATAAGAAGAATGGGGTTTAACACCAGTTAAAGTAAACTCTATACTGTAAAAAGTATCGCTACCCAGAGAATAATTCTCAGTAACTCTCTTAGCCCACGCCTGTTTATCGCCTACAGCCGTATTGGTCAACCTAATAGCAATATACGGATAATAGCTAACTGGTACTGCACCACGATTCTTAAACCCCCAAGTAATCTGAGTATACTTATCTAATACATAAACAGCAAGCCAATCAGCAACCCGTTTTTGGTCTATAACAGGGTCAGCTATAACAAATGGTTTACGCCTACCAAGAAAAATATCTGATTCGGGATTATAAATAGAATCCACATCTATCGCCCTTGAATAAACATAAAGGTAATGCGGGTTGTTAACATTACCTCCAGCAGGAACCTCGATTCTCCTCGCAGTACCTATTACTATAATATCATTCCTCAAATCTTTTATATCCTTCGTATCGCTCAGTCTTATATGGTGCGACAAAGGAATTTCCAAAGAAGGTCTATCAAGGTATCTATAATAAGCTATAACGGCATCCAATATACCGCCTTTATTGGCAACTGGGGTAATTACTACCCTATAATTATGGTCCTTATTCACTTCTTCGTTGTTAATAAAAGAAGTGGGCATACTTAAATGCAAAACACAAGGATTAACACCAGAACTATCTATGCCATCATAATAGGCTCTTTCATACTGCACATCACCATCTTCGTCTACCCAAGCTTCATAATAAGTATTTACATAACCACTTAATACTACTTGCCCACCTGCCGAATCATCATATACTTCATAATACAAATCATCACTACTATCAGAACTGCCAAGCCCTACACCCTTGATAAAGACTAAATCAAATTCTGGGGGTAAATTGCTTATCTCTATACTGCTTTCACCAGTGGGTAGATACTTACGCAGATTGACATTGTCTACTAAAACATATACACCATCTTGACTCTCACCTGCTCCAGCAATTACACTAATTCTTGCCTGTACTGCATTATCAGGTGATGTAAATGATACACTGAGTTTTTGCCATTCCAATGTACTATTATTGCCGTCTATATAGTGAGTACTCTGAACTTCACCATTGCCATCTAAAGTCTCCACTTGCAAACGCAAGGATGCTTCCGATATATTTGAGAATTTACCATAACATTCCGCAACATAGCGAGCCGATGGTTCTATATTGACAACCTGATAAACCTTGCCCTGACCTGTTTCCTGAAAAGGGAAATAAAACCTGACTGCTTTTTTACCATGGTAAGATTCAGATACAATATCAATAGAAGTACTGGGAGCAGATACTGTAAATTGGACATCATCTATTTGGATTGCACCATAACAAGGACTACCCGCACTTGAATTATTGAATTCTAAGGTTATTTCAGCATAGGCAGTATTAGCAGGTAATCGGATAGGTTCATGCACAAAATGCCATATTCCAAAAGTATCCTGATATTCAAAATTCCATGTCTGTAAAACTGTTAAGGTATTATCCAGTGCCTCTACTTTAACCTTTAATTTATACCACCCATATTGAGTATGTGGATTCAAGAGATAGTAAAAGGATAGCTCGGCATCATCTTGCGAAGCACTAACCCGTTGCTTAATTCTTGCATACTGTAAATCATCCATTAATTCTAACACAGCACACTTAGAACCCTCTGGAACAGTTCCTCCCTTAATCCATACATAAGCATCATCAGAAGCTTCTACTGTCCAATAAGAATCTCCAGTAAATGGACCGAGACTCAATTCTTCAAACCCACTTTCCTGTATAACATTGGTCCAAGGTCCCGTAGTATCATCAATCCATGAATCCCAGTATTGACTATTAAACGGACCGAGTAAGCTCTTCTCGAATCCAGCATCCTTGACTAAATTGGGGCCGTCTGGTAAAGAGCCGATGACAACCCCTTCACCACTTAACGCTCTAAAATGCTCGTAGGTCTTACTACTTTCAACATTAATAACTATCTTTTTATCCACTGGTTCACAGTGAATACTACCCGCATCACAATACAATAAATATGAATAAGGATCCACCAAGTTAGATTGAAACCACTCTAACAAATTTTCTCCAAAATCTATCGCATAAATGTACTCATCATCTGGATTATCTATAGCAGTACTACCGTAATGAAGCTTCCGTTGTAAGCGTAGAATGTCCCATGTGTCAAATAATTCGTCTGGTATACCGCACCTATAAGCTAAATCTTTTAACACAAATGAGATAGGCCAAGCATCATAACAAGGAGGGGTAGTTTCTACAGCTACCCCAGTGGAAGCCCATGGATTCAATTTTAAGTAATTAAAAGAAAGCTTATCTGGATAATTTAAGTTAACTGATTCCTCTAACAATGTAAGAAGGTCACCCACTACAATCTTAGCAGTTTTATCTGCCTCGGAAATAGAAATATCAGTTACTATACCCCTAAATTTCAAGACATCATTATCGTAAAAATCTATTAATCTGTAATCCTTAATGGTAATACTGTTATAGACCAACGCACCCTTACTACATCGGTATCCATTCTTTCCCACTGGAACTTGAAAGGTAAGCTCTTTTCGTCCATCCTGATTCATCTCTATGCGGACATTTTTGACCAATGCAATAGCCTGAGGGGTAATATCTGTACTAAGGGCTAATGAAACTGGTTTGAAATAGTAAGGGGTTTTCCAATCTTCCGTATTGGAATCTTTATAGAATAGAGCCAATCCACTATCAGGACTATCTTTCCAGAAACGTAATGTAAAGGATACTGAAGCATTAGTAATTTCTAAAGAAGGAGCATATAAACGGAGTCCATAAATAGAGCCACCCGTTGACGAAGATATACTAATTTCAACGCTTGAGCTTATCTGTGAATTATAGGAAGTAACTATATAATTAATAGATTGTGAAGCCCATGTATCGCCAACACTAATATTATCTGTTTGGGTGAATATTTGAGTCCCATTCTGGTCATAGAGCTTTAAAGTAATAGATAAATCATTTTTTGCATAGAATGATAGTCTTATCCGGTCAAGCATTTTAGTACCATAAGGAACTTTTATCTTGATACTACCCGAACCCGAAAGCGTAAGTGCTCTGGATTTAAAGTAAGACGAAGATTGACCTGATACATCTGGGGGGACACAGGATTCAGTGGATACATCGCCATCAATAGTAAAACCGTCAGGGACTGTATTTTTTAGACCACGCCACCCATAGAAATATCCCCTACCAAATAGAAAATCGTATGGATTGAACAACCCATTCTTAGCCTCACCGTAAAATGCACCATCGACATAAAGCCACGCAGTACCACGAGCATATAATGCAAAAAAGGTTTTATCAGAAAAATTGAGTGAACCAGTAATTTCAATAGCGTATTGCTCGTTATTCTCTACCCCCTCAGGTACCCCGTTATGCCAATCGAAATATACCATCGGGACTTTACCAGAAAACTTCAAATTTTTATCATCAAAATCTGGATAATAACCAGTATAGCTATATAATTTATAGGTAAAGGCTTCTTTTGGAACAGCGAAGGGAGTATCATAAATTTTAAGCTGAGGTTTAAGATTAACTACCTTCATGCTTCACAAACTCCATCTTGATTTCTCTATATGCTGGTCTACCCCCTTCCCTTAATTCAGCTTCAACACGCAACACATTAATAGGCATAAACATTGGGATTTGTCCTATA
>JAGGSY010000059.1 GCA_021158845.1 Caldisericia bacterium | reverse complement strand
ATTCAGTGATTATGTCATCTGTAGCCCTATATACCTCAAATTACTTTGAAAAAAATGGTTTTGCATTTACAAAGAAGGGGCAGATTATACAGGTCTTCTCTGCTATAGTTGTTTCTATTGTGGTCTATCTCGTTTTAATATATATAAGGGACTATAAGGATCTTAAGAAGGAACTTAAGAATATAAGAGGAGGTATAGATAGAAATGAGTAAAAGAGGAAAGAAGATACTTGTTTCAATTATAATTGTGGTTTTAGTCTTAATAGGACTATACATGGGATACATTTACTATGTTCTATCATCCCTTAAACAAAATGAGCCACAGAACAATAACAATAATGAAAATAACATTGTGTCGTCTCAGGAAATTGACTGGAACAAGAAGATAAACATTCTCCTTATAGGAGTTGATGCAAGATACTTGGATGAAATCTGTAGATCTGATACAAACATTCTTGTTTCCATAGATCCGGTTAATAAGAAGATATTTATACTCTCCCTACCAAGGGACATGATGGTTACACTTCCAGGATACGAGGGTGTTCAGAAACTTGCCCATGCACATGCCTATGGTGGAGTACCGCTTCTTATAGAAACTGTTGAACAGGAACTTGGCATAGATGTCCCTTACTATGTCAAGGTAAACTTTGATGGTTTTAAAAAGATGATTGATATGCTTGGGGGAATAACAATTGATGTTGAGAAGGATATGGATTATGATTCCTATCTTGGTGATGTGCATATTCACTTGAAGAAAGGTCTTCAACATTTAAATGGAGAAAAAGCTCTGGAGTATGTAAGGTTTAGAGCTGATGAAACAGGAGATATTGGTAGAATGAAGAGACAGCAGAAGTTCTTGAAAGAGCTTGCAAAAGAGGCTTTATCCATCAAAAATACAATAAGAATGCAGAAGATTCTTCTTGAGATGAAAAACTGGGTGGAAACGAATCTAAAACCCTGGCAGGTTATAAAATTGGGGGTCTTGCTTAAGAGCATAAAAGATGAAGATATAGAGACAATGACTGTTCCAGGCCATGCTGGATGGTGGGAGGATGGTCTATCCTATTATTTTGCCGATAAGGATAAACTTGAGGAGATTGTAAATAAGTATCTAAGAGATGATGGAGAAACTCCTTAAAGAAAGCTTCATATTAAGATTTATTGATTTTATTCTTGAACTCATAAAGGAGAGTTTTATAGGTAAATTATTCTCCATATCTGTCTATACCTTTGAGGAAAGTTTCATCTTCTCTCTCTTTAAAAGCTATGGAGTGGATGTAAGTTTTAACTTAAAAACAGGTTTTTTAAATTACAGAGGGAGTACATTCAATCTTATTCTTTCTATTTTTGTTGTTCTTTTACCTCTATCATTTTTTATCAGGGATGTTTCAGTTAGGGTGGTTTTCTGGGTGGTTATCTACTTCATACTCTACACCCTTCTCTTTGAAGAGGATCTGGTTAAAGAAAGCTTCATATTTAAAATAATTTCAGGGGTTTTATCATGAAGAAGGAAGGAACTTTCATCTTCTCTCTTCTCTCTGGAATAAGTTTTTTTATTTCTCCAATCCTTTCCTTAATTTTCTCACTCCCCCTTATCTTTTATTACTTCCCAGAGAAACTCCTTTTCTATCTTATCCCACTTTATCCCGTAATAGACTTCTTTGTAAGGAGAAGTTTTACATCCATTTCATCCATATGGGATGAGGGATTCTTAATCCTTCTCTTTCTCATACTTCTTGTAAGGATAAAGAGAAAGAGAATAGTTTTTACAGAGATTATAAATCCCGTCCTTCTCTTTCTTTTTTTCCTGAGTGTTTCTCTTTTAAAATCCAACATCCCTTTAAATGCTGGAATTGATGGGATAAGAAGCTATCTTGAGATGTTTCTTTTCTTTATAGTGGTTGTAAATTTTATCTCCAATAAAGAGGATATAAGAAAGATTATCGATATCTCTTTAGTTTCTGTCACTCTTGTATCCATCTATGCAATATACCAGTTCATTGTGAAGGTTCCCATTCCTCCCTCATGGGTAGATAAGGATTTAGAAACAGGAATATCTACGAGAGCATTCTCCATCTTTACAAGTCCAAACGCCCTTGCAGGTTATTTAATCCTCATTTTGCCACTTGTATTTATCCTCTTTTTAAATGAGAAGGGTATCAGGAAATATATCTATCTCTTTGTTACCCTCATCTCTCTTTCTGGCCTATTATTTACCCTTACGAGAGGTGCATGGTTATCCATATTCTTAGCCTTCTTTTTCTTTGCCCTGACATACAAGGATAAAAGGATTTTCCTTTTGCTTGTAATTATCATTGTTTTATCCTACTTTATTCCACAGGTAAGGACAAGATTTATGAATCTTTTATCTCCTGTCTATATAGAGAAGGCAAGGACTTATGGAAGGATATATAGATGGAGTCTTGCCATAGATATTTTTAAAAGAAATCCAATTTTTGGCGTTGGGCCAGGTGGTTTTGGTGGAGCGGTGGCAAGTAGAATTGGATTTTTTGAGGGTGTATATGTGGATAACTATTATCTTAAAACCCTTGTTGAGACAGGAATCTTTGGTTTTATCTCCTTTCTGTACGTGATTTTTACTATGATCAAGAGGGGGATTGCAACAGTTGTAAACAGGAATGATGGATTTTTAAAATCTGTAGCCCTCGGTATAACATTCGGTATTGTTGCATTCCTTATCAACAATATTACAGAGAATCTATGGGAGGTTGTGCCTCTATCTGTTACTATGTGGACATTGGCTGGAATCCTCTTTTCCATAAGGAGGATAAATGATTAAAGTGGGCGTTTTTATAAGTGGAGGGGAGAAAGGGGGATCAAGATATCAGGTTATGAGTCTTGCAAGAGGCTTAAAAGGAAAGGTGGAGACCATTTTTTTTACCTTTTTTAAAGGTCCCCTGTTTTATGAAATTGAGGAAAGTGGATTCAAAAATCATTTCTTTGAATCAAAACTTCCCTTCTCTTCCAAGGTATTTAAAGATGTGCTTAAAAGGGTTTCAGAGGAGAATTTATCCCTAATTCATACATATGGAGTGAGGGGAAATTTCTATGGTAGAAGGATAGCAAGGAAACTGAATATTCCTGTCATCACAAGTATCACAAGTTTTATAAGGGAGGACTATTCTTCAAAGATAAAGGGATTTATCTTTGAAAAGATTGATAATACCACAATAGGTATTCCGAAGGTGGTTATAGTTCCATCAAGGGCTTTGATGAGGGATGTGTTAAGAAGAAATCCAGCACTTGATGTTAGAGTTGTACCTTTGGGTGTTGAGATACCAGATGGTTTTTTTTCAAAAGAGGAGTTTTTTGGTAAGAACGACTTTGTCATTGGAAGCATAATGCGAATGGAAAGGGTTAAAAATCCACTATTTTTAATTGATGTATTTAAGGCAGTTCACCTTAAAGAGAAGAGAGCGAAACTTATGATTGTGGGAGATGGAAGTATGCGTACTCTTGTTGAGAAAAGAATAGAAGAGTATGGATTAAAAGATTCTGTTGTTATTACTGGGTTTAGAAAAGACGCAAAGAGATTTTATGGTGTTTTTGATGTTTTTGTATCCACCTCCATAAGAGAAGGTTTCTCTGTTTCAGTTCTTGAAGCCATGGCGTCATCTCTTCCTGTTGTAGTTAGTGATTCAGGTGGCGTAAGGGAGATGGTGGAGGATGGGGTGAATGGATTTATTATAGAGGATTTTGATGTGGAAAAATTTAAAGAGAGAATCCTTTTGTTTAAAGATAAGAGGTTAAAAGAAGAGTTTGGAAGAAGGAATAAGATGAAGGTAAAGGAGAGGTTTACAGTGGAGAGGATGTGTGAAGATACTTTAAAGATATACAAAGAGGTGATTGGTTGAAAAAGATTCTGTTTGTATCATTTTTCTCACCTCCCATGGGAAGTGGTGGGAGTCAGAGGATACTGAAGATATTAAACAATTTGAAGGGATTTGAGAAGTATCTTCTAACTGCCAACTACCCTTCTATAAGGTATAAGGATGAGTTTTTAAAGGTATCCGAAGATGTTAAAATTTTCAGGGTCTATTATAAAGACCCAAGGCTTCTTTTTCCAAAAGCCCTTCTTAAATTAATCAAAAGAAAAAAGAGGGAAGAGGGAATAAGAAATGTTATTGAAGAGTTTAAAGTTTTAAAGGGTGGACTTCTTTCAAAACTCAAACTCTCTCTTTTTATCCCTGACGAAAAGATTACATGGGTAAAAGATGCTACAAGAGAGGGAAAAAGAATAATAAAAGAGAATGAAATAGACGCAGTAATAACCACAGGTCCACCCCACTCTGTGCATCTTATAGGATTGAAACTTAAAACAATGGGAGTTAAATGGGTTATGGATTTGAGGGATCTATGGTCAGATAATCCCTTTGTACTCTATCCAGAAAAGGTTAGGGAGAAGAATAGAAGAATGGAGGAGAATTGCATAAGAGAGGCAGACTTAATACTTACAGTTACCAAATCATTTAAAGAGAGGCTTCTTAAGACCTATAATTTTCTTTCAGAGGAGAGGGTGAAGGTAGTTTATGGTGGGTATGATGAAAATGACTTTAATGTTCCCCATAAAAAACTTAAAGGTTTTACCATATCTTATGCAGGGAGTTTCTACTCCATTCAGACTCCTGTTTATTTTTTAAAAGCTGTAAGAGAAATTATAGATGAAGATGAGGAGATAAAGAGAGATATAAAAGTTTATATTCTTGGTCCCTTTGAAGAAAATACTAAAAGAATAGTTTCCTTCCTTGGACTCAAGAATTATGTAGTTGTTACAGGATTTATACCTCACAAAGAGGCTATCTCTTACATGCTTGGCTCATCTGTTCTCTTCCTCTATCTTGCAAGGAAAGGTTTTGAAACTGTACCTCAGAAGACATTTGAGTATATGAGAGCTGGTAGAAGAATACTTGCCCTTATTCCAGATGGAGAGTGTAAAGAGATTCTTGAAACCTGTGGTTTTAAGGATAACGTGGATCCTGAGAATGTTAGTGAAATAAAGAAAAAGATTAAAGAGTTGTTTGGATTATGGAAGAGAGGGGAAGAATTTAAACCAGATATTGATTGTGTGAAAAGGTATTCCATGGATAATTTAGTGGATGTGTTTATAAATTCTCTTAAAGAGGGAGGAGTTATATGAAAGTATCTGTTTTTGGTCTTGGTGCAGTTGGTCTTCCTTTAGCCCTTACCCTTTCTTTGAATAAAGATGTGGTTTACGGTGTGGATATAGATGCTCAAAGGATTGAAAGGATAAAGAAGGGAAAGACTGGTCTTTACGAGTATTTTGAGGGGAGAAGTATAGATGAGATAGTAATTGATGAGATAAAAAAGGGAAGATTCATCCCAACCACCGACTATGAACATGTGTTAAAGTTCACAAGTGTAATTATAATTACAATACCGCTCCCCCTCACAAGGAATAAGAGGGTAAATTTTAGATACATAAGAAAGGGGGGAGAGATGATAGGGAAAGGTTTAAAAAAAGGAGACCTTGTAATCCTAAGAAGCACTGTTCCCATTGGGACAACAAGGAACATACTTTTGCCCCTTCTTGAGAGGTTTAGTGGCTTAAAAGTGGAGAGAGATTTCTATCTATCCTATGTTCCTGAAAGGATGGCAGAGGGGAAGGCTTTTGACGAGCTTATAAGTATGACCACGGTGATAAGTGGTGTTGGAGAGAGAAGTGTAAACAAGGCAAAGGAATTTTTTAAAAGATTTTCAAAGGATGTGTTTATCTCTCCCTCCGTTGAGCATGCTGAGGCATCAAAACTAATAGAGAATGCTCAAAGAGATTTAAACATAGCCATGGTAAACGAACTGGCACTCTTTCTGATAGAGAACGGGCTTTTCCCAAAGGAGGTTATAGAGATAGCAAAGACACATAAGAGGGTAAAAAATCTTCTCTCCCCTGGACCTGGTGTTGGAGGGCATTGCCTTCCATATGCCTATTACTATTTGAAAGGAAGCGTGAAAGGGAAAGAGTATCTTTCTTTATTTGAACACGGAAGAAGAATTAACGACTCTATGCCAGAGAGGATACTGAAACTTATAAAGATAAAACTTAAAAAAGCTAAAAAGAAAATCAAAGATAGTAAAGTATCAATTCTTGGCCTCTCCATGAAAAACTACTCAAAGGATACAAGGGAAAGTCCAGCTATAAAGTTTATAAAACTTGCAAGAAAAGATTTCAGAGAGATTGCAGCCTATGATTCAGAAGTGGAAGATTCTATCTTAGAGAAGAAGGAATCTCTAAATGAGGTGCTGAAGGGGAGCGATGTTGTTGTTATTATGA
>JAGGSY010000058.1 GCA_021158845.1 Caldisericia bacterium | reverse complement strand
GGGTATGATATAGAAGTAGGTGCTGGAACAATGAGCCCTCTCACCTTCTTCGGTGTATTGGGTAAAAAATCATGGAGGGTAGCTTATGTTCAACCTTCAAGGAGACCAGCGGATGGTAGATATGGAGAAAATCCAAACAGACTTTACAAACATTATCAATTCCAGGTAATTTTAAAACCACCACCAGATGATGTTATACCTCTCTACATAAGAAGTCTTGAAGAGTTAGGTATAAAGGAAAGCGAACATGACATAAGATTTGTTGAAGATAACTGGGAGGCGCCTACACTTGGTGCATGGGGAGTTGGTTGGGAAGTCTGGCTTGATGGGATGGAGATAACGCAATTTACATACTTTCAACAGGCTGGTGGAATTAACTTATCTCCTGTTTCTGTGGAGATAACATACGGTCTTGAAAGAATTGTGCTTTTCTTGCAGAATAAAAAATCTATCTTTGATATTATGTGGAACAAAGAATACACCTATGGAGAGTTAAGACTCATGGAAGAGAGAGAACACTGTATATATTCCTTTGAAAAGGCGAATATTAAGATGCTTAAAAATACTTTTGACACTTTTGAAATAGAAGCAAAAAAACTTCTTGAAGATGGATTGATTTTGCCAGCGTATGAGTATGCACTGAAATGCTCCCATATCTTTAATATTCTTGATGCAAGAAGAGCTTTTGGAGTTACGGAGAGAACAAACTATATAAATAGAATTAGAGGAATTGCAAATATGTGCGCAAAACTCTACAGTGAGGCTTACAATGAGTAAAGATTTTTTCTTAGAGATTGGATGTGAGGAAATCCCTTCTCGTTTTCTTAAAGAAACTGCTGAAGCAATAGCAACCAATCTTAAGAATTTCTTTAAAGAGGAAGAGATAGAACATGATGAAGTTGAGGTTTATTTTACACCAAGAAGGTTTATCTTTTATGTAAAGAATGTATCTGAAGAGCAAAAAGAAAAGGTGATAAAGATCAAAGGACCTTCTAAAAAAATATCATTTACTCAAAATGGTGAACCATCCCCTGCCTTAAAGGGATTTCTATCAAAACATGGTGCCACCATAGAGGATATATCCATAGAGAAAACCACTCAGGGAGAATATGTATTTCTAAATAAAAAACTGGAGAAAAAAGAAACAAAATATTTATTGGAGGAAAACTTACCTAAAATAATTCTTTCAATTCCCATGAAGAAAAGTATGAGGTGGGATGGAGTTACTTTTGTAAGACCAATAAGATGGATTGTTTCCATTTTTGGTGATGGGGTTGTTAATTTTAAAATAGGCACGGTTAAATCCAGTAATAGAACAAAACCATTTTTAAAAACAGAGAAAAGAGATATAGTAGTAAAGAATTTCAATGATTATAAAGATGCTATGAAAAAAGAAGCTATAGTTATATCTTCTGATGAGAGAATAGAAATAATTAATTCCTCTCTTTTAGAAATGGAGAAAGAGTTTCTTGTAGAGATAGACAAAGATAAAAATCTTATTTATGAGTTGGCAGATCTTACAGAATCACCAAAGGTGTTTCATTTAGTGCTATCAAAGGAGGCAAAGAAGATACCCCAGAGTATAGTCTCTGGAATAATAAAGATGGGTGCTCGTATGTTTCCAGGGTTTAGGGATGGAGAGATTTTGTATGTCTTTGGGGTTCAGAATGGAATAAACAGGAATACAGTGGTAATTAAAAATGGATTTAACCGTGTTGTTAGTGCCAAAATAGACGATGCTGTATTTTTCTACAACAAAGATAGGGAGATACCACTTAAGGATAGAATTGATTTTTTAAAGTCTATAACTTTTGAAACCCATTTAGGTTCTTACTATGATAAAACAATGAGGATTCTTAAACTTACTTCTTTTATTGGAGAGATGTTTAATCTAACAGAAAAGGAAAGACTTGTTTTAGATAGAGCGGCACTCCTGTCAAAGGCAGATCTTGGTACCTTAACCGTTGCTGAATATCCAGAACTTCATGGATTTGTTGGAAAGGAGCTTGCTCTGGAATCAGGAGAGAAAGAGGATGTAGCACAAACCATACTTGATCACATTTTCCCAAGATTTAAGGGAGACAGATTGCCACACACAAATACAGGAAAAGTGCTTGGAATTATTGACAGAGTTGATACTCTTGTGGGAAGTTTTGCTGTAGGACTTGAACCAACAGGTTCAGAAGATCCCTATGGTTTGAGAAGAGTAGCCATTGGACTTTTATCTATACTTATTTCATTTAAAAATACAGTTAATATCGGTGAACTTATAGATATAGCCCTCAGAAATTTTGATAAAGATTTAGTGAAGGACTTTAAGAAAGAAAACCTCATAAAGTTTTTAAAACAGAGATTTAAGATAATCCTTGAAGAGTTAAATGTAAGATATGATGGAATAAATGCGGTTCTTAAAAGAGATGATTTTTCACCTTATCTGTCTTTTAAAAAGGCAAGATTCATTGAGGAAAACTACAATTCAAAAGAATTCAATAACTTTGTTCTTGCATACAAGAGAATCTACAATATCGTTAGAGACTTTAAACCAAACAAGGAATTAAAAGAGGAAATATTCTTAACTGATTACGAAAAAAAACTTTTCTCTAAATGCTGCGAATTAGAAAGAAAGATTCAGAAGTTAGATTTGATGGATTTTGAAAAGATTATGAATGAATTCTACTCTATTGTTCCAGAGATCAATAAGTTCTTTGATAATGTCCTTGTTATGGATAAAAATGAAAATATAAGAGAGAATAGATTATCTCTTCTCTCAAACCTACTCAACATATTTAAGGAATTTGCGTCTTTTGAGGAAATTGTAAAAAAACAATTATAGAAGGAGAGGTAAAAAATGGCGAAAAGAATCTATAAGTTTGAAGAAGGTTCAAAGGAGTTAAAGAATTTACTTGGTGGAAAGGGAGCTGGATTGGCTGAAATGACAAGAATTGGTCTTCCAGTTCCTCCAGGTTTTACAATAACAACAGAGGTGTGCATAGAGTATTACAAGAATGGAGAGAAACTTCCAGAGGGTTTGGATAAAGAAATTTTGGATCATATGGCGTGGCTTGAAGGGAAAACTGGAAAGAAATTTGGTTCAAGAGAGAATCCCCTCCTTGTATCTGTTAGATCTGGTGCACCCATTTCTATGCCTGGAATGATGGATACAATCCTTAATCTTGGTTTAAATGACGAAACTGTTGAGGGATTGAGTGCTCTAACCAATGATGAGAGATTTGCCTATGATTCTTATAGAAGATTTATACAGATGTTTAGTAATGTAGTAATTGGTATTCCCCATGAGAAGTTTGAAGAAGCATTAACAAGGATAAAGGAGAAGTATAATGTAAAGGAAGATCCAGAAATTCCTCCCCAAGGTTTGAAAGAGTTAATTAAAAAATTTAAAGATATATATAAAAAAGAAACAGGTGAAGATTTTCCTCAGGATCCGTATAAGCAACTATTTATGGCCATAGAAGCTGTATTCAAATCTTGGAATAATGAGAGGGCGATAGTTTATAGAAAAATAAACAAGATACCAGATGACCTTGGAACTGCAGTAAATATAGTAACAATGGTCTTTGGCAACATGGGAAACGACAGTGGAACTGGTGTAGCATTCACAAGGGATCCGAGAACCGGTGAGAAACACCTTTATGGAGAGTTCCTACCGAATGCACAGGGTGAGGATGTTGTTGCAGGAATAAGAACTCCACATGCCATAAATGAATACTCAAAGCAGGATGCCAATAAGAATCTTCCGACTATGGAAGAGATGATGCCGAATGCATACAAAGAGTTGGTAAACGCATCCCTTATTCTTGAAAAACACTATAGAGATATGCAAGATATAGAGTTTACTGTGGAGAAGGGTAAACTCTATCTTCTTCAGACAAGAACAGGTAAAAGGACAGCAATGGCAGCTGTGAAAATTGCTGTGGAAATGGTGGATGAAGGCTTGATTTCTAAAGAAGAGGCGATTATGAGGGTGACACCTGAAAACATTGATACCCTTCTTCATCCACAGATAGACCCAAGTGTAAAGAAAGATGTTATTGCAAAAGGTCTTGCTGCAAGTCCTGGTGCAGCTGTTGGCAGAGTTGTATTTGACCCAGATGAAGCAGTGGAACTTGAGAAAAAAGGAGAAAAGGTGCTTCTTGTAAGGCCTGAGACAACTCCTGATGACATTCACGGAATGAATGCTGCTCAGGGAATCCTTACAGCAAGAGGTGGCATGACATCCCATGCAGCGGTAGTGGCAAGGGCAATGGGAAAACCAGCAGTTGTTGGATGTGAAGAGTTGTTCATAAATATGAGTGAAGGTTACTTTATTGCAAGAGATAAAAAAGTCAAGAAGGGAGAAGTTGTTACCATAGATGGAACAACAGGAGAAGTGTATCTTGGAGAAGTTCCATTAATCATGCCCTCCCTCAGTGGTAATCTTCAGAAGATTCTTGAGTGGGCAGATGAAATTAGAACACTTGGTGTAAGAGCAAACGCAGATACTCCTGAGCAGGCAAAGAAAGCAAGAGAGTTTGGTGCAGAAGGTATTGGTCTTGCAAGAACAGAACACATGTTCTTTGGTGAAGAGAGACTCCCAATAATGCAGGAAATGATAATGGCAAGAACAGAGGAGGAAAGAAGAGAAGCTCTTAACAAGTTACTTCCAATGCAGAGAAATGATTTTGTGGAGTTGTTTAAAGCTATGGAGGGATTTCCGGTGATTATAAGACTTCTCGATCCACCACTTCACGAGTTCCTCCCCAATAGGGAAGAGATACAGCAGGAGATAAATGAACTTAAACTTAGTTTAAAGAGTGCTGAAAGTTTAAGAAAAATGGATGAATTGATCTCTAAGATAAAAGAGAAGGAAAAACTTCTATCTATTATTAACGAACTCCATGAGTTCAATCCCATGTTGGGTTTTCGTGGTTGTAGACTTGGAATTATCTATCCTGAAATATATGAAATGCAGGTGAAAGCAATAATAGAAGCTGCAATACAGGTCACTCTTGAAAACATGGAGATCTACCCTGAGATAATGATTCCACTTGTTGGTCATGTAAATGAGCTAAAGTATCTTAAGGACAAGTTAGACGAAACAATAAAAGAGGAAATGGAGAGGGCAGGGGTAGAGATTAAGTATAAATTTGGAACAATGATTGAAATTCCAAGAGCAGCTTTAACTGCTGATGAGATAGCTATGTATGCAGATTTCTTCTCTTTTGGAACAAATGATTTAACACAGATGACTTTTGGTTATTCAAGGGATGATGCCCAAGGTAAATTCCTTGCGAAGTATGTGGATATGAAAATTATAAAGGAGGATCCTTTTGAGACACTTGATTGGGATGGTGTTGGGCAGTTAGTAAAAATGGGAACAGAGAAAGGAAAGAAAGTAAAGAAGGATCTTGAAGTAGGAATATGTGGTGAACATGGTGGAGATCCAAAGAGCATAAAATTCTTCTTTAAAGCAGGTCTTGATTATGTCTCATGTTCACCATACAGGGTTCCAATAGCGAGACTCGCTGCAGCACAAGCTGTAGTAGAGGAGAAACTTGCAAAAAAATAAACTCATACGTGAGAAATTAGAGGACATAGAGGAAGAAATACTCTCCCCCTTAGGAACTAAATCCAGGGATACAAAGGGGAGAGTATTTCCTGAAGAGAAATGTCCTATAAGGACGGAGTTTCAAAGAGATAGAGATAGGATTATTCACTCAAAGGCGTTTAGGAGATTAAAGGAGAAAACCCAAGTCTTCTTCTTCCCAGCAGGAGACCATTATAGAACAAGACTTACCCATGTACTTGAAGTTTCTCAAATCTCAAGAGTTGTGGGGAGGAGTTTAAGATTAAATGAGGATTTAATTGAAGCAATAGCACTTGGACACGACCTTGGACACGCTCCATTTGGACACATGGGAGAAAAGATTTTGGATAAAAAATACAAAGAGTATGTCCCATCCGGTGGCTTTAAGCATAATGAGCAGTCATTGAGAGTAGTTGATGTATTGGAGGAAGGGTATGGGAATAGAAAAAGAAGTGGACTTAATCTTACATGGGAGGTAAGGGATGGAATACTTAAACACTCAAAGGGTCTAAGGGAAATCAAAGAAGGTATTATTAAGGATATGCCAAAAACACCAGAAGGTCTTGTTGTTGCACTAAGTGATAGAATAGCGTATCTAAACCATGATCTTGATGATGCTATAAGAGCTGGGATTGTAAAGGAAAAAGATATACCTAAGGCTATAACAAAACTTCTTGGTTCTACAATTCCTGAAAGAATTGATACTATGGTTAAAGATCTAATAAATAACTTCACAAAAACTGGATATCTATTCTTCTCGGAAGAGATTTCCTATGTTATGGATATTTTTCTTGATTTTCTAAAGGATGTTTTATACTTTAACGATGAAGTAAGAGGAGAAGAAAGATTTAAAATTGAGAAGGTAATATCGGACATGTTTGATTATTTTATGGAGAAACCAGAAAAGTTATTGAGCTTTGTAAATAAGTATGAACTCCCAGAGCAATTTTCTACCTGGGAGGAGGCTCTTAAGATTGAGGAGATAAGGACAAGGTATGTATGCGATTACATATCTGGCATGACAGATGAGTATCTTTTAAGCTTATACAATGATTTATTTATACCTAAACCATGGAAAAAGTAAAGGATCTTTATGAATTTGCAGAGGAACTCAGAGAAAAAGTAGATATAGTGGAATATATCTCTCAATATGTCAAATTGAAGAAGAGAGGAAAAAATTATATGGGATTGTGTCCATTCCATCCAGATAAGAATCCCTCATTTAGTGTTTCAAGAGAGAAGGGTCTATTTCATTGTTTTGGATGTGGAGTTGGAGGAAACATATACCATTTTATAATGAAAATTGAAGGTGTGGATTTTGTAAAAGCAGTTGAGATACTTGCTAAATGGGCAGGAGTTGAAATTCCTAAGTACAAAGTTAGCAAAGAGAAAGGGGAAATATTCAATCTTCATGAAATTTTTACATCCTATTTTGAAAAGTTACTTCATGAAAATAAAGAAGCCATGAACTACCTTAAAAAGAGGGGACTTAAAGAAGAGGTTATATCTAAATTTAGGTTAGGCTATGCTCCAGAGGATATATCCTTTTTTCTTAAAGAGAAAAATATAAAACCAGAAATATTTAAAAAAACTGGATTGTATCCCTTTTCGCATTTTAGAGGAAGACTTATCTTCCCCATATTTGACACTGTGGGAAGGGTAATTGGGTTTTCAGGTAGAACCTTGAAGGATGAGGAGCCAAAGTATATAAATTCTGGTGAATCAGTGTTTAAGAAAAGGGAAGCTCTTTATGGTATCTTTCAGGCAAAGGATTCAATTCTTAAAAATAGAGAAGTTGTACTTGTAGAGGGTTATATGGATGTAATAATGCTTCATCAAAATGGTATAGAAAATAGTGTCTCTTCTATGGGAACCTCTTTTACCATAGATCAGGGAAGGATACTAAAGAGATTTGCAGATAGAATTTATATATGTTTTGATCCAGATACAGGTGGAATTGCTGGAACAAAAAGAGCTCTTGATATAGCAGAAACTCTAAATTTTGATGTAAGAATAGTTAAGATACCAGAAAATCTTGATCCAGATGAATATGTGTTAAAAAATGGAAAAGAGAGTTTCTTTAAACTTCTTAAAGATGCACCAGATGTAGTAACATTTCTATGGAGCGAAGCAGAGAAGTTGCATAGGAATGATGAGAGCGCTGTTCCACTTGTAAAGGATTTAATAGAAATAGCAAAGAGGATAAAGGATGAAGCCAAAAGATTTGAAGTGATAAGAAAGATAGCAGAAAGAACAAAATTTCCCGAAGATATAATACTTAATGAAATTAAGAGAGGAAAAAAGAAAAAGAAAAGAGACGAAAGCATATTAGAACAGAAAGATCTCCTTGAAAGAGAATTCTTATCAGCTATTGTTAAAAATGAAGAGTTTTTTAGTATAATAAAAGATGAGATTGATGAGAATTACTTTTTCACAGAAAGATACAGGAATCTGTACAGAAAGTTTACCTCTAATTTGACTAAGGATGTATTAGAAGAAGATTCTATCTACAGAGAGATGATTCTTGAGGATAATGAGATAAGTGAAGAAGTGTTTTTCGACATTTTTAGAAGGTTTAAGTTAAGATATCTTATAAGGGTTAAAGAGAAGATTATAAAGGAGATTGATGAGATAGACAAAAAGGATGAAGAAAGATTTAATTACTTAAAATTAAAGTTGTTTGAGATTGAGAAAGAGATAAAAAGTTTTTTACACAAAAAGGAGGTGTAAAGTTTGCCTGAAAAATTTAAGCATAAGGAGATAGAGAATTTGATAAAGGAAGGGAAAGAAAAAGGTAGGCTTTCCTATGAAGATATAATTCAAACCCTCGAATCCATTGAAGACCTTACCTCTGAAGAGGTAGATGAAATGTATGAAACTCTTATAGAAGAGGGTGTTAAGTTTGGAGATAAAAAAGAGATTCAATCGGAGACACAAAAAGAGGAGACAAAGAAGGAAGAGAAAAAACAAGAGGAAGAAGTGGTTGGTCCCCTCGACCCTGTAAACGCATATCTTAGAGAGATAAGTAAAATTCCTCTTCTTAGCCCAAAGGAGGAGTATGAACTTGCAAAGAAGATGAGAGAAGGAACGCCTGAGGAAAGGGAAAAGGCAAGAAAGAAACTTATTGAAAGCAATTTAAGACTTGTGGTAAGCATAGCAAAGAAATATATAGGTCAAGGACTTCTCTTTTTAGATTTAATCCAGGAAGGTAATCTTGGATTGATAAAGGCAACGGAGAAATTTGATTATAGAAAAGGATGGAGATTCTCAACATACGCTACATGGTGGATAAGACAATCCATAACAAGGGCTCTTGCTGATCAGGCAAGAACTATAAGAGTTCCTGTTCACATGGTAGAGAACATAAATAGGTTGAAGAAGGTTACGAGGCAACTTATGCAAAAGCTTGGAAGAGAACCAACAGATGAGGAAATTGCAAAAGAAATGGGACTTCCTGTTAAAAAGATACAGGATTTCAAGAGAATTGCTCAGGTTCCCATCTCTCTTGAGACTCCTGTGGGTGATGATGAAGATACAAGACTTGCAGACTTTGTGGAAGATAAAAGGATTCTCTCTCCTGAGGAGGAAACAATAATAAGCTGCTCTAACGAAGAACTCATGGAGATGCTTAAATTCCTACCAGAAAGAGAAAGGGAGATAGTAAAGTTGAGATTTGGACTTGGTGGGAATGTTCCTCACACTCTTGAGGAAGTTGGAGCAAAGTTTAATGTAACAAGGGAAAGGATAAGACAGATAGAATCTAAAGCTATAAGAAGATTACGTCAGCTATTAAAGAAGGAAAAGAAGATATAAATTAGATGGAAGATATCAAAATAAGACCAATGACTAATAGGGATATCCCTGAAGTGGTATCCATTGAAAATTTAAGTTATTCTGCACCATGGACAAGACGTGAGTTTTATGCTGAGCTAAATTTTAATAGATTTGCCCGCTACTTTGTTGTAGAAAAGAACCAGAAGATCGTTGGCTATATAGGAAGTTGGTTCTTTAAGGATTTCGTTCATATCACAAATGTAACAGTTCATCCAGATTTTAGAAATAAAGGTATTGGAACAAAGTTAATGAATTATATAATAGATCTTGCAAAGAGTAGGAAAGTTAAGAAAGTAGTTCTTGAGGTGAGGGTATCTAACACTAT
>JAGGSY010000057.1 GCA_021158845.1 Caldisericia bacterium | reverse complement strand
TTTTGAAGTTCCGGGGGTAATTGTCTGATAATCATTTCTAATTTGTTAACATCTAACATTTTTTAACCTCCTCTATGCTCTTTGCTATCTCATATGGAAGATAGCCAGACATAAAAATAGTCCTTTAAGTCATTTTAATCATTTAACAATCTTCATTTATGCTATCTAAAAGTATAATAAAATGCAAATTAAGGCAGCTGAGATGCATGATACAGAACCAAAATAGCAAAATAGCTCTCAGCTTTTGAAATTGCCCTTGTCTCTTTACTTACTGTAGAATAATAAATATTAGCGGTTTGGCCATAAGGCTATGTAATAATTCAAAAATCAAGACCTGACCCCCAGCCAGCATAGATGTCTATTAACCAGCAAAATGGAAATTCCAGCCAAAATAAATCCCAAGAAATATGCTCCTC
The DNA here is from genome assembly GCA_021158845.1 of Caldisericia bacterium. Lineage (NCBI taxonomy): Bacteria > Pseudomonadati > Caldisericota > Caldisericia > Caldisericia bacterium. The sequence goes on along the minus strand of JAGGSY010000057.1, from coordinate 5,464 downwards.
CATCGCCTAAGAAGATTTTACCTTTTGGAAAATTTAAGACAAAAAATCCTAAAGTAGCAAAAATTATAACCAGAATTATATTCAACAACTCATAATCGTTAACACTATAAGTTACATAGCCGAAACATATCAAAGCTATCATAGAAATTCCAGAAGCAAGTCCGTTAAAACCATCAATGATGTTTATCGCGTTTGTCACACCGGTAACGGCAAATATGGTAAAAAGAATAGCAATAAAATAAGGCAAAGTAAGATAACCAAGATCAGTAACAACCGCATCATACAAAAGAATTCCCAGAATAGCAGATAAACCGATGATAGGTAACCTGAACTTTGGCAGGAGGTTTGACTTTAAATCTTCACAAAAGCCAATGAGAAAAGCAGGGATTGAAGCAATGAGTAATTTTGAGCCCAGATTATTAAACATTATCAACACTAAGGTACCGAGAAATATACCCAGACCACCACACCTTGGTGTATTATTAAAATGAATCCTCTGGGGCTTATCAATATCAACTCTATCTATAAAACACCCCGTTTTTTTGGCTAAAAATGAAACTACCCACTGGCCTAAAAATGAAATAAGGAAACTTAATCCAAACAACAATTTAATTGCCTTATATCTTCGTTAAAATTTACTTATTGATAACATAATTGGCAAAAAATGCAATTAATAATGGTAATTACAACACTATTTTTGCGATTGATTTACGAAGTAAATTTCGGCTGGAAAAACGGGTTGGTTTCTAGTAGCCAAAACTAATAAACGCTGCTACAGCCTTCGACTTATAACCCACAATACATATCCGTGTACCATTTGTATGTATGTCCAATTCCTTCCCTAAGAGAAACTTTAGGCTGCCAGCCTAAGCGCAAAATTCTTGATATATCCAATAATTTTCTTGGTGTGCCATCTGGTTTTGAGGTATCAAAAGAAATTTCTCCCTTAAACCCTACAATATCTTTTATTATAAAAGCTAAATCTTTTATCGTAATATCCTCTCCTACTCCTATATTTACAAACTCTCCAATATCTTTATAATCGTGATTTTCCATAAGATATATGCAGACATCTGCAAGATCATCAACATATAAAAATTCTCGGTACGATTTTCCAGTTCCCCAAAGAGTAACGGTAACGGAGGTATTGACATATTTAATACCGTAATAACTCAACAATCTAATAACCTCATCCTTGCTGCTATCTTCTTCCACAACTAATAACGAATTACTGATAACCGTTTTATTATCTTTATTTCTTATAAAATCCTTTTTTATTGCTTCAAAATCTCCTTGTTGCAAAAGTTTAGCAAGATGGAACTTTCTTATTAGTGCAGGTAAAACATGAGAATTTAAGAGATGGAAATTATCATTTGGTCCGTATAAATTAGTAGGCATAACAGAGACAAAATTTGTTCCATATTGCTCATTATAATATCTACACAATTTTATGGCTGCGATCTTTGCAATAGCATATGGTTCATTGGTAGGCTCAAGAGAGTTTGTAAGAAGATATTCCTCCTTCATTGGCTGGGGAGCAAACTTAGGATAGATACAAGAAGAACCAAGATTGAGAAGTTTCTTAACTCCAAATTTATAGGCCGAATTTATGACATTAGCAGCTATCATTAAATTATCATAAATAAATTCGGCTTTATAAGTATTGTTAGCAAGAATACCACCCACCTTGGCCGCTGCTAAAAAAACATAATCTGGTTTTTCCTGTTCAAAAAAACTCTCCGTGTCTTCCTGTCTTCTAAGATCAAGTTTTATGAAGCGGGGTTGAAGATTTTTAGGATTGTTTTGATATCGCTGTTGTGGATTTCTAGAATGGTAAGAGCCTATAATATTGGTATAGCCCTTTTTTATAAGTTTCCTAACAATAGCACTTCCAACAAGTCCAGTTACTCCTGCTACAAAGATTTTACTGTTTTTATTCATTGTATGTACTCCTTATTTTTGAGGTTTTAGATGTTGTAAAGGTTAAGGATTTGATTAGTTGGTTGAGGAGATAGCTTATTTCGGTCAATTTGGCTTCAAAATCATCGTGTTCTCTCTCGGCTATATATCCTAAATCTTTAGAAAGTAGAAAGAAATATCTCAATTCTTTCAGAGATTCTCTGGAAATATAAAGATACCTTAAAAATCCCTTTTTGGTGTTTTTAGAATGTCCCTCGACAATATTCGCAGGAACAGAATAAACTGCTCTTTTTATTTGATCTACCAGAGAATAGATCTCTGTTCTTGGAAAATCTTTCGTAAGTTTGTAAACTTCCAGCACCATTTCATGACTCTTCTGCCCAACCACCAAATCCTTCCAACTATTGTTCTTTGCCATCTATTAACCTCTACAACCTCTGTAACTTCCATCCCCTTTACTCACCTCTACAGCTTCCACAACCTTTACAACCTCACTCCCCCGAACAATTCCTCACCCTATACCCCCCATTCTTGAGATACAACTCTCTTTTTGCCTGCTCAAGATCAGCTTTTACCATATCTTTGATAAGCTCTTCGAAAGTATGCCTCGGCCTCCAACCCAGTTTTTCTCTTGCTTTCGTGACGTCACCAATAAGTATATCAACCTCGGTGGGCCTAAAATACCGTGGGTCAACCTCTATCACCACGTCACCTTCCTTCACACCACAATACCCTTCTACAACTTCTGGAGCCTCTACAACATCTAAAACTTTTTTAACTACTCCCTTCTCTTCCAGTCCTTCTCCTTGCCATTCAATCTCTATACCCGCTAATTTAAAAGCCTTCTCAGCAAATTCTCTGACTGAGTGCGTCTCTCCAGTTGCTAAAACATAATCATCTGGTTCATCTTGCTGAAGTATCAGCCACATGCCTTCTACATAGTCCTTGGCATGTCCCCAGTCTCTTTTGGCATTAAGGTTACCCAGGTAAAGTTTCTTTTGAAGTCCCAATCTTATTCTGGCCGCTGCCATAGTAATTTTACGGGTAACAAAAGTTTCACCTCTTATCGGCGACTCATGGTTAAAAAGTATTCCGTTACACGCAAAAATTCCATAGGCCTCTCTGTAATTTACCGTTACCCAATAACCATATAGTTTCGCCGCTGCATAAGGACTTCTGGGGTAAAAAGGTGTCTTTTCATTTTGAGGTATTTCTTGCACCTTGCCGTAAAGCTCGGAAGTGGAAGCCTGGTAAAATTTAACTTTATTTTCCATTTTCAAAATTCTTATGGCCTCTAACAGCCTTAACGTCCCAAGCGCATCTGCATTTGCCGTGTACTCAGGAGTTTCAAAAGAAACCTTTACATGCGATTGCGCTGCAAGGTTATAAATTTCATCTGGTTGTACTTCTTGGATTATCCGAATCAAATTCGTAGAATCCGTCATATCTCCGTAATGTAGAAAAAAAATTACATCTTCTTCATGAGGATCTTTATAAAGATGGTCAATTCTATCTGTGTTAAAAAGCGATGCTCTTCTTTTTATGCCATGGACTTCATATCCTTTTTGCAGTAAAAACTCTGCTAGATATGCTCCGTCCTGTCCGGTTATACCTGTGATTAAAGCTCGTTTCTTAGACATGTGCTACCTCCGCCTTTTAAATTATCTAACCCTTCAACCCTTTAACGACCTCAATAACATCAACTACCTTTAACAACCTCTCCTAAAAAACTGCGGGATTTTTGAAATGTTTTTCATTATTATTGTATAGATTCCTCCTTTTAAGTCATTCACTTTCCACGCTTTATAATCTTCTATAGTTTTTCTGACAATATTTTTAAGATCTCTATTGCTTATTCCACCTACTCGCATTTTAACTAAAACTTCAGGTATGTAACAAGTAGAAATCTTATACTTATATAAAAACCTAAGCATCAATTCATAATCAGCTGCAATTTTAAAATCAAGATTAAATAAACCACATTTATCATAAACTTCTTTTCGTACAAAAAAGGTAGGATGAGCTGGATGCCATCCTTTTTTAAATAATCCTTTTTTATATGGCTTACTTTTCCAATATCTAACTATTTTATTTGTATCTTTTTGATCTACATAAACCAAATCCCCATACACACTATCTACTTTTTTATCTTCAAATTCTTTTACTACTTTTTCTATTGCATTGTCCTGGTTCAGCGGGAATTGGACAAATTAGGCTTCGCAATTAAGGTGGTTTTAAATTTATTAAACTGCTCAAGGCGGGCTGCCCTAGCCTCCCTTAACTTCCTGTCCCGCTCCTTTAACCTTTCTTCGGCTCGTCCCAATAGCATATCCTCCGGGGTAAGATAATTTATCGCACTATGCAGTCTCTTTGTATTGTAATAGTGAATATATGCTGCTATTTGTCTGCGGGCATCAACGAGAGATAAAAAGCTCTTTTTGCGAATGTGTTCTTTTTTAGCAGTTTGAAAAAAGCGCTCTATCTTCCCATTACTCTCTGGATACCTCACAGATGTCTTCACATGCATTAAACCCTTATGTCTAATAAAGGCCTTAAAATCTCTGGCAATAAATTGACTCCCATTGTCTGATATAATCCTTGGCCTGGCAAGAGGAAATTTCTCTAACGCCCTCTGCAAAACTATCTCCACATCATAACTTTCCATGCTTGCTCTTAATTCATGATGCACAATATAACGAGAATACCCATCTATAATGGCAATCAAAAATAAAAAGCTGCCCAAAACATTAACATAACTGATGTCTATATGCCAGTGCTCATGTGGCCTTTTAGGTTGAGAAAAACCTTTACCTCTTTTGCTTGGTTTACCATTAAATTTAGAAAGAAGTCCAACTTCTTTCAATGTCCGATACACTGAAGAAGGACTGACGGCAACAATGTCTTCATCAAGCATTTGATAGCATAACCGCCTGTAGCCTTCAGCCTCATGCTTAAGGGCATAGTCAATAATAGCCTGTTTCTCCCAGGGCAGTATCCAAAAACCCCTGGGAATCTTCCCATTATGTTTGTTAACAAGGTCATATCGGACCTTCCATTGATAGAATTTTGAGCTTGAAAGTCCAAGAAAACCAAGCAGTTTTCTAATACTTATCCCCGTCTTTTGTTTATAAGTAATTATCGTTTCCACAATACTATCCCTCACATCTACCTCTACCCATTTGTTTTTTAAATTTCCCCATTGGACTTTTTTTAAGAATAATATTCTCCTGGGTAAGTTCTGTAATCACTTCCTGCATTCTGGCAATCTTTTGCTTTAATTGTTCTTCCTTAGAGCTCTTTTTGTTAGATTTAGAATTATTAGCAAATGTATTGATAGCTCCTTCAAAGAATTGCTTTTCCCATTTATAAAACATGTTGGGATGAATGCCATATTTCTCGCATAATTCTGATACAGGCATTTTGTTTTTGAAGTGCTCCCGCAGAATTTCAACCTTTTTCTCTGGACTGTAATGTCTCCTTTGCTTAGGCATTTTTTCCTCCTTTCTTTTCCACCTTATCACAGATAGCCCGTTTGTCCAATTCC
>JAGGSY010000056.1 GCA_021158845.1 Caldisericia bacterium | reverse complement strand
AACCAAAGAAAAAGTAAGATGAAATACAAATTTTTTTACCTTACAGGAAAGGAGAAAGACTCCTCAAAGATTGTTAAAGGAATCCTTTCATTTATATTTGAGAAGCTTGGAGAAAAGGCATCCTTTGAGATAAGGGAAAGGGACACAGAAGTTTACATCAATGTTCAACTCTCCAACAAAGAAAAACAAGCCTTGTACATTGGTAAACAGGGAAAGGTTCTTGCATCGCTCCAGTATCTATTGAATGCAATAATTCACAGAAAGTTCAACGATAAAAGACTCTTTATACTTGATATTGGTGGATACAAGAGAAAACAGATTGATTACCTTAAAAACCTTGCAATAGAAACTGCCATAAGGGCAAAGAAAACAGGAGAAGATCAGGTACTTCAACCAATGAGTGCCATGGCAAGAAAGATAATTCACACGACCCTTGCAAATCACCCATCTGTTTACACATACTCCATAGGAAAGGAGCCAAATAGGAGAGTAGTTGTTGCCCTGAAGAGAAAATCCTAAAGATGGAAACAGATACAATAGCAAACATTTCCACACCTTTAGGATTTGGTGGGATTGGAGTTATAAGAATTTCTGGTCCCCGTTCCCTTGAAATTGTCTCAAAATTACTGAAAAGGGAACGAAAAATTACTCCAAGAAGAGTACACCATGTTTTTTTAAAGAACAGGGAGGGAAAATCCCTTGGAGATGCAATAGTAATATACTTTAAAGGACCTGAGTCTTATACAGGTGAAGATGTTGTGGAGATCCAGACCTTTGGATCTCCTGTCCTTATGAATAAAATCCTCTCGGAAATTATCTCTCTTGGTGCAAGACTCTCAAAACCTGGAGAGTTCACAGAAAGAGCATACCTTTCTGGAAAACTTGACCTCATTAAGGCAGAGGCAATAAATAAAATAGTTTTCTCTGAAAGTGAATTTGAACTTTACTCAGCAGTAAATACCCTTGAAGGGGAAATCTCGGAAAGAGTTAAGAAATGGATAGAAGAACTTACAGGGATTCATTCTCAGATTGAAGGCTCAATTTCTTTTCCCAACGATGTGGAGGAACCAGATAGAAGAGAGGTTGAGGAAGAGGTTAAGAAAATCTTAAAAGAGATTGAGGAATTGATAGAAGAGTATGAAAGAGAGAAGGGATTTATTGAGGGAGTTAACCTTGTAATATTTGGGAAGGCAAATGTGGGTAAATCTTCACTCTTTAACATCCTTTTAAAGGAGGAGAGAGTTCTTGTCTCAAGAATGCCGGGAACAACAAGGGATATTGTAAGTGAGAAGATTTTTATAAATGGAATTCCTTTTAAACTTATGGATACTGCAGGTGTTATTGTGAAAGTGGAGAATGAAGTGGATAGAATGGCTATAGATAAGAGTAAGGAAGCACTATCAAAAGCAGATATAATAATTCTTATGTTTGATGGCTCTATTCCTCTATCAGAAGAAGATTACAAAGCAGTCTCATTGGTTAAAAGAAAAAGATTTATTCCTGTAATAAACAAGGTGGACCTTCCCCTTGTTATAAGTAAAGAAGAGATTGCGAAACTCACAGGGAAGGAACCAATGTTAATTTCATGTCTTACCCATGAGGGTATAGAAAATCTAAAGAATAAACTTTCCAATGAATTTAAAAAACCTAATGTAAAAAAATTATTATATATATCTCTAAGGGAAAAGAACATTCTTACCGAAGTATTAAGGAATCTTGAAGCGTCATTAAAAGAGACCCTAACCATTGATGAAGTCTCCATAGAGATTGGGGAGGCAATAAGAAAGTTGAAACTTCTTGTGGGAGAGGAGTTTGATCCTGATGTAACAAAAGAGATATTCAGTAGATTCTGCATAGGAAAATAGGAGGTTAAAATGGATGAACAAAAATTAATAAGTGAACTTGTGGAGAGAAACGAGACAAAGATTATTCTCATTGTGTTGGATGGACTTGGTGGCCTTCCGGTGAAGGATGAAAAGAGTGAGCTTGAAATTAGTAAAACTCCAAACCTTGATAAACTTGTGAAGAGAAGCGCAACAGGACTTCACATTCCTGTCTTACCGGGAATATCTCCTGGAAGTGGTCCAGGACACCTATCCATATTTGGTTATGATCCCATAAAGTGGGAGATTGGAAGAGGTCTTCTTGAGGCACTGGGAATTGGGCTTGATGTAACTGATAGGGATATAGCTATAAGAACAAATTATGCAACTGTAAAAGAGGAGAATGGAAGGATAGTTGTTTTAGATAGGAGGGCAGGAAGAATTCCCACTGAGGAGAACAGAAGACTCACAAGAAAAATAACTGAGAGGATAAAGGAAATTGATGGAGTTCAAATAATAATGGAACCAGCAATGGAATACAGGTCTGCTTTAATCTTAAGGTTTAAAGATAAGGTTAATGAAAAAATGGCTATGATTAAAGAAACTGACCCTCAGATGGTGGGCGAGGAGGTAATTCCCCCAGAACCACTCACAGATGAAGCAGAAAGGGTATCAGAGATTTTAAAGAAATTTTTAAGAGAAGTGAAGGAGATTCTTAAGGGAGAGAAGGCAAACTACCTTCTTTTAAGAGGATACTCAACTGTCCCAAACATTCCTAAATTTCCTGAAGTTTATAAACTTAAGGCAGGTTGTATTGCCACATACCCCATGTATAAAGGTCTCTCAAGACTCGTTGGAATGGAGATTGTTCCTGTATCTGGTTTTTCAATAGAGGAGGAACTTAAGGTATTAAAAAAGGTTTATAAAGATTTTGATTTTATATACTTCCATATCAAAAAAACAGATTCATATGGAGAGGATGGAAATTTTGAGAAAAAGATTCATATAATTGAGGAGTTTGACAATATTTTACCAGAGATTCTCTCCCTTGGGTTTGATGTAGTTTCCATAACAGGTGATCACTCCACTCCATCAAAGATGAAATCTCATTCATTCCATCCAGTTCCAGTTCTAATACACTCCCCATATGTATTTGGAGGACTATCCAATAGATTTACTGAAAGAGAATGTTTAAAGGGAGAATTGGGTATAATTAAAGGGGTAAACTTGATGCCTCTCCTTCTTGCCCATGCAAGAAGACTAAAAAAATATGGAGCATAGGAGGTTAGTTATGATTGACAAAGAATTCTTGATGATACCAGGACCAACTCCACTCCCTCCAAGAGTTATCGCTGCCATGACTCATCCAATGATAAACCATAGAGGTCCTTTGTTTAAAAAGATATTCACAGAGACAAGGGAAATCTTAAAGAAACTGATAAATCCTGATGGAGATATCTTCTTAATCCCCTCTTCTGGAACAGGTGCAATGGAACTTGCTGTTCAAAACTTCACAAACAGAGGTGATAAGGTTATAGTTGTTGATACCGGATTTTTTGGAGATAGGTTCTTCAGAATTAATCTTTCCTTTGGAAGGGATGCAGTTAAACTCAAGATTCCATATGGGAGAGCAGTAAAACCAGAAGAGGTTGTAAATTTCATCAAAAAGGAGAAGGATGCAAAGGCACTCTTTTTGACCCATAACGAGACTTCAACAGCTGTTGCAAATCCTTTGAAAGAGATAGTGGATGCTGTAAGAAAAGTTTCTGACATGTTTATAATAGTGGATGCTGTAAGTTCAATGGGAATCCTTAAAATTGATATGAGGGAGTGGGGAATAGATGTAGTTGTAGGAGCATCTCAGAAAGGACTTATGTCTCCTCCAGGAATTGGAATAGTTGGGGTAAGCAAAAGAGCACTTGATTTTGCCTTAGGAAAAGATGATTCATACTATTTTGGAATCAAAAATCTTAAAGCAAAGGGTGATATAGGTCAACCATTTACAACCTTTCCAGTAAGCACTCTCTTTGGATTAAGAGAGGCATTAAATATTTTATTGGAAGAAGGTTTTGAAAAAACTTATGAAAGACACAGGATATACAAAAAACTTGTAAGAGAGTCCTTAAAAGAAATTGGTCTTAAATTTGTTGCAAATGACGAAGATTCATCTCCATGTGTCACTGCTGTCTTCTCTCCAGAGGGAATAAATGGAGAGGAAATAGTAAGGGTATCAAGGGAGAAATACAATGTGGAGATTGCATCTATTCAGGGAGATTTAAAGGGTAAAGCCTTTAGAATTGGACATATGGGCTATATAAACTCAAACGATCTTCTTGTAACAGTGGCTTCTGTTGAATCCACACTTTATAGCCTGGGCTATAAGTTTGATTTGGGTTCTGGTGTAAAGAAGTTTATAAATTTAAGGCTCAATTCAGGAGTGTAAAAAAGAAATGGAAGTATTTGTTGGGACATCCGGTTGGATGTATCCATGGAACAAGGGAAAGAATTTAACATGGTATGTTGAAAACAGCAATTTAAATGCTGTAGAGCTTAATGCATCATTTTACAGATTTCCATTTAAGAACCAGATAAAGGGATGGGAGAGGAGAGGAAAGAATCTAAGGTGGTCCATAAAGGTGAATAGACTTGTAACCCACAGATTCAAGATGAATGAGGAGGCGAAGGAAAGTTTCCTTAAATTCCTTGATCTATTCAAACCAATGGATGAAATTATAGATTTTTATCTATTCCAACTTCCCCCATCCTTTGGACCAGATAAAGAGAAAAGACTCTTAGATTTCTTTGAAGGATTTGATAAAGGGAAAATTGTAGTTGAATTCAGAAACAAAGAGTGGTTTAAAATGGATCTTGAGGAGTGGGGAAGAAAGAATAATCTCCTTGTTTGTTCAATAGACTCGCCAGATTTTGAAAAATTAATCTTTAATGTGAATGGAAAGGTCTATTTGAGGTTTCATGGAAGGGGAAACTGGTACTCCTATGATTATTCAATGGAGGAACTTGAAGAAGTAAAAGACATAATCCTCTCAAAGAACCCTGAAAAAATTTACGCCTTCTTCAACAACAACCACTCCATGCTAAACAACGCCCAAACTTTCTTAAGCCTTTTTAATACTTAAGAATTACTTAAACACAATTTCCCTCCTCTTTTAAAGCGTGTATAATTAAGTGGATGACGCTGGCGACGCATTATAGTTTTTCACTTTTGCTTCTTTCCTTTATAAGAAAAGACCCTTCGGTCTTTCTCTACTCACTCATCTCTCTCCTTCCAGATATAGACATAAAATGGAAAAAACACAGAGGAATAACCCATTCCTTCTTTGCGTCTTTCGTTATCCTTGCGATCTTTCGTTCAAATCTGTTCTTTCTTCCATATTTTTCTCATATAATACTTGACTACTTTACATACACCCCAATCCCCCTTCTCTGGCCACTAAAAGGGAGATACTCATTAAGACTTGTTAAAACAGGAGGAACTGTGGATAGACTATTAACTCTACTCTTTCTTACACTCTTTCTCGTAAATTATCTTCTTTTAAAGTGAAAGCCATGGTAAACTTTATTACAAGGAGGATTGTTATGTCAATTTCCAAGAGCGAATTGAAAAAGGAAATAAAAAAAGCAGTAGAAGAAGTAATTAAAGAGTTAATTGATAGTGGAGAGTTTTACAAAATATTAGAGGATATTGC
>JAGGSY010000055.1 GCA_021158845.1 Caldisericia bacterium | reverse complement strand
ACCTTCTCCATATGTATCTCAAAGAGACAGGGAGGAGAGGATTAAATATAGAGAGAATAGGTTTAAAGAATACTTTAAGGATAGAAAGATTTTAAAGATCATCTTTTCAGAGAAAAACCTCCTTGGTATTGACCTTAACTATGAAATTCCACCACCAGGAACATTAATCTCTCTTCTTGATAGAGATAGGTTTTGTATATCCCTTGGTATAGTAAAAAACTTTGATAGAGAAGATGACACAATGACAATTGTGGTTCCTTCCTCTTTCCATGATAAAGAAGTGAAATTTATAAAATTCTCAAGATACACAATAGACTTCTAATTAAAACAATTTCTGCTAAAATATAATTGAACTAAACGGTAAAATTTTTATCAAAAAATAAAAAAGGAGGAAGTGAGGAGGTATCATGCTTAAAGGGTTCGTGCTTGCTTTTTCAAATGCTCAAGGTGGAAGGGGTGCTTTATGGTGGATATGGCTAATCATAATAATTGCCATTGTAATCTTTCTAATATGGATGCTATTTAAACCTTCTGAGACAGAAAAAACCAAAGAAGAGGAGAAAAGGACTGAATCAAAAGAATTAAAGGAAAGAACAGAAGAGGTAATAAAGAAAAGTGAGGATAAAGAAGATGACCTTAAACTTATAGAAGGGATTGGGCCAAAGGTATCACAGATACTTAAAGAACATGGAATTAAGACATTTAAGGACCTCTCCAAGAAGGATCCAGAAGATATAAAGAAACTCTTAGAAAGTAAAGGAATAAGAGGAATTGTTGATCCAACAACATGGCCAGAGCAGGCAAAGTTGGCAGCAGAGGGTAAATGGGAGGAACTTAAGAAGCTACAAAAGGAATTAAAAGGAGGAAGGAGGAGATAAATAAAAATGGCTAAAGCAGAACTTGTGTTGAGACCTTCCATGTCAAAGAGGTTAATAGCGAGGGGAGTAAAGAAGTTATTAGAGGATATGGGGGTTTTAGACAGAGGAATTGTTTATATTGCAAGAGGCTCAACATGTGCCTATGTGGTAGAGGAATTGATTGAAAGAAAGATAGAGAAGGAAAGGTTTCTTGCAGGTTTTATAGGAGAAGGAATATTAAATGTTTTACCGAGGGAAAAACGGCTTCCTCCGTTTGTTTTAATCAATGGTAAACTTACAGAGAGAAACCCAGAAGATGTAGTTAGGGAGATGAGTAAAGGGGATGTATTTATTAAAGGTGGAAATGCCATAGACCCAGAGGGAAATGTCGGAGTAGTGGTCGCTAATAGAGAAGGGGGAACTGTAGGAAAATACATTGGAATAATGCTATCAAGAGGTGTAACCTGGATCTCTCCCATAAGTATTGGCAAACTCATACCCGATGTCATAAAAGCATCTAAGTTTGCGAAAATTGACAAATTCAGTTACTCCATGGGGAAACCATCAGGACTTTTCCCTTTGGTTAATATTAAAGCTGTAACTGAAATAGATGCATTTAAAATCCTCTTTGATGTTGAATCTATTCTTATTGCAAAGGAAGGTCTCTGGGAAGATGAGGGTTCTATTGTAATTGGCATAGAAGGGGAAGAAGAGAAAGTAGAGAAAGCAGTTGAATTTATTGTACATATAAAAGGAGAGGAACTACCAAAACCCAAACTGTAACATTTAATAAACTATAATCCTGGCTGGAAGGACCTCCAAGCTCTTTCAGCATACGGGATGTATTTTGGAATTCAATAGCCATGGAGAACTATGCTTATATATTCGCTGGAACGGAAGGCCTCTTAAAGAGCAGTAATGACTTAACTTCTTAACAATTTTATCTCAGCACAATCAATAAGGGAAAGGAAGTGTTTCATCTCCCCTTCTTTGTAGGGTTTATTTTCAAGATAATTTAAGGTTTTCTCTGGTCTGTATCTTTGTAATACATACCTCTTTACATTTCCAAGAAACTTACAAATCTTTCCCATATCTTCTTCCTTAACAAAGTCAGGGACAAGGGTTGTTCTAAACTCATAATCAATTTGGGAAGACTTTATTAATTCAACACTCTTTTTAATGGCATCAATATCAACCTTCACACCCGCTGCTCTATTGTAATTATCTGGTGAACTCTTTATGTCCATGGCTATGTAATCCACAAGAGAATCTTCTAACAACTCCTCAATAACACTGGGATTTGTTCCATTTGTATCAAGTTTTATATCAATTTTTACTTCCTCTTTAATTCTCCTTAGAAATTTGGTTAATCCTTTATAAAGGGTTGGCTCACCGCCTGTAAACTCCACTCCATTTATAAAATTTTTGCGTCTTATAAGTTCCTTAAGGATATACTCCTCACTCAAAGTAGGGAGTTTCTTCAACTCCTCGGGAAGAACAAGCTCTATATTATGACAGAAGGGACATCTAAAATTACAGCCTCCTATAAATACTATTGAAGCTATGTGTTCTGGATAATCAATAAGACTTATTCCCTGAAAACCTTTAATCATTGAGGTATTTTTAGCGTTTTCCTCTCTTTGAACTCTCTCTTCTTTCCTTTATTCCAGTTTTTAATGGGTCTAAAATAGCCAACCACCCTTGAATAAACCTCACATGGAACAACCTTCACCTTTACCTTTTTCTTCTCTTTAAGCATGTCTACCTCCTTAAACATAGAAATCAAACTTTCTATTTTCCTCATCCTCAATTAGTATGTAGCTTCCCTCTGGAAGATTCTTCAACTCCTCCTCAGAAATTTCCACAACAACTCCATACTTCTCTATAAGATCCCTTGGTATAGGATTTGGGTCAAACCTGTGCTCTCCGGGTATGAAACCTGAAACAGGAGATATTGAAAAGGTAGGCGTTATTGTAAAGTATGGAAGTTTGTATCTCTCTACAATCTTTTTCACAAGCATCTTAACTATATTAGGATCCATTATACTCTCCCCAAGAAAGAGGTGAACAACAGTTCCTCCTGTGAACATAACCTGAAGGTCATCTTCAAACTCAAGGATCTCAAAAATATCATCTGTTGTATCCACTGGAAGGTGAACAGAGTTTGTATAGTATGGTTCCTCCTCTGTCCCCTGATGAATTATATCTGGGAATTTTTCAACATCAATTTTAGCAAGCCTAAATGAAGCTCCCTCTGCTGGTGTTGCTTCAAGGTTATAGAGATTCCCTGTCTCCTTCTGAAATGAGAGGAGTGTCTTCCTCATAAACTCTAAAACACGAATTGCAAACTCCTTCCCCTCTCTTGATTTAAATGGCACTTTCAACAAATTCTCCACAGCTTCAGCCATACCTATTATTCCTATTGTTGAGAAGTGATTTGCCCAATAACTCCCAAGGTTTCTCTTCACACTCTCAAGATAAACCTTTGAGTATGGGTAGAGTCCTTTATCTGTAAATCTCTCAACAACCCTTCTCTTCACCTCAAGAGCTCTCTTTCCTATCTCCATGAGTTCGTATAACCTATCCATAAACTCCTCTTCATTTCTTGATAGATACCCTATTCTTGGAAGATTGATCGTTACAACACCTATTGAACCAGTGAGGGGATTTGCTCCAAACAACCCTCCCCCTCTCTCCTTCAGTTCCCTCACATCAAGCCTCAATCTACAGCACATACTTCTTACATCCTCTGGCTTCATGTGGGAGTTTACAAAATTTGCAAAGTATGGAATTCCATATTTACCTGTCATCTCCCACAGGGGCTTTAGTTTCTCATTCTCCCAATCAAAATCGCAAGTTATATTGTATGTTGGAATTGGGAAGGTAAATGGTCTTCCATCTCTATCTCCCTCTATCATTAACTCTGCAAAACTTTTATTGATCATATCCATCTCTCTCTGAAAATCTCCATAAACTTCCCTTCTCTCCTCTCCTCCAATGATAACATGCTTATCAACATATAGAGGGGAGGGTGAGAGATCAAAACTTAAATTTGTGAAGGGCGTTTGAAAGCCAACTCTGGTTGGAACATTAATATTGAACAGAAACTCCTGAAGAGCTTGTTTAACCTCTCTGTAACTTAAATTGTCATATCTTACAAATGGTGAAAGAAGGGTGTCAAAATTACTGAAAGCTTGGGCACCAGCTGCCTCTCCCTGAAGGGTATAGAAAAAATTAACTATCTGTCCAAGAGCTGACCTAAAGTGCCTTGGGGGAGCTGATGAAATCTTTCCAGAAACGCCACCAAAACCTCTCCTCAGTAAATCTTCAAGATCCCAACCAACACAATAGGGACCAAGAATTCCAAGATCATGTATGTGTATATCTCCCCTTATATGAGCTTTCGCCGCCTCTCTTGGATATATCTTTGATAGCCAGTACTTTGATATTAAGGTGGAGGAGATGTGAAAGTTTAAACCCTGAAGGGAGTAAGTCATGTTTGAATTCTCTCTTACCCTCCAATCTTTGTCATCAATGTAGTTATCTATTATTGAATATATGTTTTCAAAAACCCTTCTTATCTCCCTTAAATCTTCGTGTTGTTTTCTGTATATTATGTAGCTCTTGGCAACATCAACTAAACCATTCTTCATCAAAATCTTTTCCACAACATCCTGTATATCTTCAATATCTGGTACGCTGGAATCACCATAAAGCCTTTCAAGAACAGCTACCACCTGATCCTTTAGATTCTCTGCTAAATCAATATCTGGTTTTCCTGTGGAGGCTAATGCATTAAAAATCGCCCTCTTTATCTTTGATTCATCAAAATCTACAATTGAACCATCCCTCTTTCTGACCTTTCTCATAAGAAATCCTCCGATAAGTTACTTTTCCCTTCCTTACCCCGAGGAAGAGAAAAAACCTGGATGGTAGGTCTCCCGACTCCCGATTCATCCTACTCGCATTGCCTTCCCAAACAGGCAACCCTAAGATCCGCCTGTTCAGTGGCGATCAATGCTTTCGTCATCGGTCACGGTGGCGGGGACCGTGTGGGATTTTCACCCACTTCCCTTGAACCACCCAGTTTTAAAGTCAAATTAATTATATCTTGGGCACAAAATCATGTCAACATTAAAATCTGCTTTAAATAACATCCTAACCATTTGGTGTCGGTGGAGAATATAAGATTTTTTGAGGTTTTTGGTCTTAAATTGTAGTAGAGATAGTAAGAGATAATCAATATTCCTATATTAGAGTCTGGGAGAATAAACTTAGGGATGTACTAAAAGAGTAGAGACAAGAAATCAGGATGGGGCATTAAAATTTGGCATGAGCACAGTTTAGCTTTTTAATATTTTTGAAAAGTGATAAAATATGTCTGATAGGTCAAAATGGAAGAGATGATAAAATACCTTAGGAGGATTCAGGAAATGGGTTCTGATAAAAAGGCAAAGAGATTTTAT
>JAGGSY010000054.1 GCA_021158845.1 Caldisericia bacterium | reverse complement strand
GATAATGAACAAGTCCTATGTAGGTATTCATTCCCTTTTAAGGATTTTATTCATATTTTCCATAAATTCATTAAAGATATCTTTAATGAGTTCCTTTTCCTCTTCTGTTAACTCTCTGTTCATAAGAAGATCCGGACGAAGAAGCAGAGTTCTTTTTAACATCTCCCTTTTTCTCCACAGGTTTATTTTCTTATGATGACCTGACTTTAATATTTCAGGTATCCTGTAGCCATCAAATGTTTCTGGTCTTGTATACTGAGGATACTCCAAAAGTTTATCCTCAAAACTCTCTTTTTTAATCGTTTCCTCTTTTTCAAGAAACTCAGGAATTAATCTTATTACACTATCAATTACAACAAGGGCAGGGATTTCTCCTCCTGAAGTTATAAAGTCTCCAATGGAAATCTCCTCATCAATGAAGTTTTTTATTCTCTCATCAATACCCTCATAATGACCACACACCAATGTGATGGATTCAAGTTTACTCAATTCCTTTGCCATCTCCTGATTGAACTTAATTCCCTGCGGGGAGAGAAGAATAACATGAGTTTTACTGTTTATTTCCCTTGCTCTATCAATGGATTTTTTAACTGGAGGAAACATCATAAGCATTCCAGGTCCCCCACCGTATGTATAATCGTCGACCTTCCTGTGTTTATCCTGTGTAAAATCTCTTGGAGATACAATTTTATAGGAGATAACTCCCCTATCAATCCCTTTCTTTGGCAAACCGCTGTTAAAATATGTATCAAATATTTCTCTAAAAATTGTTATTACTATAAACTCCATGTTAATCCCATATCTTTTTAAGGATCATTTTTTTATTCTTTAAATCAATTTCAACAAGAATCTCTTTAATGAATGGTAGTAATAGGTCTTTTTCTCCTTCTCTTGATACAACTATCACATCGTTGGCAGCCGGGTTTGGCATTATATCCTTCACTTTCCCAATAAATTCTCCTTCTTCAGTAAAGACTTTCAAACCAATCAATCTATAAACATAATATTCGCCGTCTGGAAGAGATGGAAGCATATCCTCTGAGATTACAAGAAAATTACCAACAAATTCTTTAAGGGAAAGTGTTTTATCAAACTTCACTTTCACAACGACTGTGTTCTTTTTGTAAAAGATCTCTTTGACAGGAATCTTTCTTGGTTCTTCATTCTCTTTTTGAACAAATATGTAGTTTAATGCATTGAATCTTTCTAAATTATCTGTCATAGGATAAACTACAAATCCCTCATTTTTCCCCCAGATGGAGACAATTTTTCCAATTGTAATCCACTTACTCATTCTTTATTTCTATTACTTTACCATCCTTTAGTATTATTTCTCCTTCTTCAAGTTTCTTCCAGTAGTCATCACCCTCCTTTATTTCCACAAATCCCTCAACTATTCCATGTATATAAAATTCTCCTTCCTTTAAGTTCTTAACTCTTTCCTTCTCATTTAACAGTTGTGCCTTTATATTCTCTTCCTGAGCCTTCTCCTCATTAATCTTGTTCTTGACAAATTGAATGTAAGAAGGCTCCAGTGTTGGAGCCCTCAGAAGAAACTTTTTCTCTTCAGAACTTATATCGCTTAGCCTCTTCTCAGATAACTTTATTAACTCCTCTAACTTCCCGAGTAATTCCTTTTTTAATCCCTCAGTTACTATTGATTTTACAACAACCTTACGTTTTAATAACACTAAACCACCTACGATAGAATTGTAACAATTGTGTTTTTACCAGATTTTCTTGAAATTGCCTGAACTATTGTTCTTATTGCCTCTGCTGTTCTTCCCTGTCTTCCAATAACCTTTCCTACATCCTCTGGTCCAACCTTTAACTCATAGATAACTGTCTGGGTTCCCTCAATCTTGTTAATCTCCACCTTCTCAGGATAATCAACAATAACTTTTACTAACTTTTCAAGGATTCCTGTTACATCTGCCATTTTCTACCTCCTTTTTCAAAAAGAATTTGAAAATTCCCCCGGTATACCGGGGGATGATTCTTTAAGAGAGAATGTTTACCATAGCATTCTTTCCAGTTTTACTTGCTGCTGCCCTAACAAGAGTTCTTAATGCGTTTGCTGTTCTTCCCTGTTTCCCAATGACTTTCCCGATATCATCGGGGCTAACTTTTACTTCATAAACTACAGCCTGTTCACCCTCAACTGCATTGACCTGAACTTCGTCAGGATGATCCACTAATGCCTTTACGATCTCTTCTACCAAGTCCTTCATGCTTCTACCTCCTTAGACTTTGCTTTTAACTTTTTAATGATGTTTTTGACGGATTCTGTAGGTTGAGCGCCCATACTCAACCAGTGCTCCAAGCGCTCCATGTCAACTTTAATAATTGGTGGTTCGGAGCGTGGATTGTAAAAGCCCAAACTTTCAATATAAGAACTTTTGGGTGCCTTTCTTTCATCAATTACAACTACTCTAAATGTGGGCTCTTTCTTCTTTCCCATTCTTCTTAACTTAATCTTTACCAACCTTTTCACCTCCGAAATTTAAGGAAACAGGTCTATGTAAAATTTTATCTAATTTGAGCAACTTGTCAAGTAGTTGCATAATGATATTTAAAGTCATTTTAAAAATTAAATTGTACCGGGAGAGAATACATCATAGACTAAAAGATCCTCTGTAACATCATAAATTGAGTGTTTCATACCTCTGGGAACTCGTATTAGCATTCCTTTTTCAATTTCAAACTCTCCTATTTCTTCAACAAACATCTTTGCATGTCCTGATAGAATGTAAAGAATATCCTCGCTTTCCTCGTGTATATGTTCTGGAACAATGGCACCTTTTGGAATTTTTACAAGAAGGATTGATGGACTATCTTCTCCAAACTCCTTTTTTGTTATAAGGGGTTTAACAAGAACACCTCTTGCTGTTGAATGAGGAACCCACTCTCCCTCCTCTGTGTTGATAACTATCTTCATTACTCTTTCCTCCTCATAAAAAATTATTTGATTATTTATTCCATCCCTTTTATTTTACTCCCCTCCCTCCTCCTGTCCAGACATTAAAAATATTCATTAATTTTAAAAGTGATAAAATAAATTTGATACTTAGTTCTTAAAAAGGAGAGATAAAATTAAAGGTATATAAGATGTCTTGTATGTCTAAGAGTGGC
>JAGGSY010000053.1 GCA_021158845.1 Caldisericia bacterium | reverse complement strand
ATATGGTGAAGAAGAGGGAATAAAAATTATAATAGATAGTATAAATTTTATCATTAGAAAAACATCTCACACAGATGTAAAAATACTTCTGGAAACAGTTGCAGGGCAGGGAACAAACATAGGTTATAGGTTTGAGCAGATTAAAGAAATAATTGATGGGATAGAAAACAGGCAAAGAGCGGGAGTGTGCTTTGACACAGCACATGTATTTGAAGCTGGATATGACATTAGAAGTAAGGAAAATTTTCAGAGAGTTCTTGAAGAATTTGACAGAATAATTGGTTTAGATAACCTATTTGTCTTTCACATAAATGATTCTAAAACTCCCTTAGGTTCAAGGGTGGATAGACATACAAATATTGGTGATGGAGAAATAGGACTGGAGGCTTTTAAATTCCTTGTAAATAATAAACTATTTTCTAATCTTCCCATGATTCTTGAAACCCCAGGAGGAGAGGAAGCATACATTAAAGATTTAAAAACTCTTAGAGGGCTAATTTATAAGTGAAAAAAGTGGTTGTTATTGGGGATATAAATCTTGATATTATGGGTTTTGTGGACAGATTTCCCACCAAGGAGGAATCAATTCATCCTAAGGACATCTCCATAAGACCAGGGGGTGCAGCTTTAAACACAGCAATTTCCTTAGCGATAAATTCAGTGGATGTTACCTTAATAGGAGCTATTGGAAACGATGTTATAGGAGACTACATTGTTAAAAAAATAGAGAGGCTTGTTGATACATCCTTCATTCAAAAAGTGAATGCCACTACTGGTATAGTCTATATACTGGTTAAGAATGATGAAAAGGCAATGATTGGTTTTAAAGGAGCCAATGGATACTTGCAGTTTGAGAAAAGATGGGTTGATTTGCTGGAAAGATCAAGCATTATTCACATATCGCCCTATCTCTTCTCTGAAGAAACTGGTTTTAAAATTTTTGATAGAATAAGGCACATTGTAAAGAAAAAAATTGTAACATTATCATTCTCAAAAGTTCTTTTGAAGAGAAAAGAAAAGATACTCAACCTTTTAAGAGATTTCTCATTCATATTTATGAATGAAAAAGAAGCACAACTATTCGCAGGAGAAAATGAACCTTCCAGGATAAGAGAAGAATTATTAAAATACATGGATAGAGCAGTAATTACCAGAGGAGAAAAGGGTGCTTTTTACATAGATAAAGAGGTTTTTATAAAGATCAGTGGAAAAAGGGGAAGGATAATTAATCCAACTGGAGCAGGAGACTTTTTTGCTGCTGGATTTATATATGGCATTATTAAAGGTTTATCAATTAAAGATTCTCTAAAAATAGGGGTTGAGAGTTCTTACCGTTTTATTTCAAACCCCAACCCCTATTTTTAGAATTTAACAAACCACCACACCCCCAACTTAGAAAAGAAGTTAAACTATTTCTTCTTTATAATCTTTTCATATATTCTCTTCACCCTTTCAGAAGGTAAATAGTCTCGGTTTTCTCTGGAACAAGACCCTGAGGAAGGAACAGAATTATTATAATGATTACTGCACCAAGAAGAGTGTACTCAAGCCATATTGGATCAATTCCCCAATTCATAAGGAAACCAAAGACAGATCCCCTGTATATAACTATCATTGACCTTGCTACTGCAAGGGCAAGTACTCCGAGAACAACTCCTGTATTACTGCCAATTCCTCCGAGCATCATGTACGCCCATGGCCAGAATGTCCAGTTAAGACGGGTAAAACTTATGGCAGTACATGTTCCTGTATATATAACATAGGCTCCACCAGCAACAGCAGCCAAAGCGGCACCTATAACCAAACTTCTCGTTCTAACTTTTACCTTATCTTTACCATAAACACTCATCGCAAGATCTGAATCTCTATGCATTCTTAAAGTTCTTCCAAATGGAGAGCGGTTTAGTTTCTCCACTATAATATAGGAAATTATTGCAAGAACTACAGTCATAATCAGAGCCATTACCATTCTATTAACGCCAAAAGCTCTCAATGGATCTGGAACAAAGACTGCAGTAGTACCACCAACAAGAGGTTCCCAGTTGTGACCAACCCACATTAAGAAATCTCCAATGGCAAGCAATGATATTCCAAGATAAGCTTCTTTTAATCTAATTGCTGGTCTTGATGTAATCCATCCCATGATAGCTCCAAAAATAGCTGCAATTACAAGACTTATTATTAATACAAGAATGGAAAGAGCAGGATTACTCTCCAAGAGCTTATTTATAACAGGTACTACCTTATAATTCACTGCATCGTTTGCATACTCTGCTCCTGCTGGAAGATGCATAAACAGAGCCATAATTCTCCCTGGAATTGCACCAACTGCAAAGGCACCAGCGATAATTGCTATCACCCTTCCAAACTGAGGGACACCTGTTAAACCTGTTTCAAGATTCAAGCTAAGAGTAATAATTGTAAATATAGAAGCATCTATGAGAATTGAAGAAACCAGTGAGAAACCAGATGATAGAAGGATAAATAGGAACGCAATTACAACAAGAATCGCAATTAAAACATCTCTCCTTAAAAGAAACTTAAATATCTTTTTCATGATGCCTCTCCTTTTTCAGAAGATAAAGATTTAAAAGCCTTTTTCCACTGTATGCCAGCAAGACCTCTTGGGAAGAAAAGAAGAGTTACGACCATTATGAGAAGTGGTATTGCAAGTCTGTATCCAAGAACCCATGTTCCCAAGCTCTGTGCAAGCCAATACACTATCGCATACTCTGCAAGACCAACAACGAAACCACCAAACAGTCCTCCATATATACTGTACAGACCTCCAAGTATTGCACCAGCAAACATATTTGCAATTAAGTTCATCCCAAGAACTGGGCTTCCAGTTGTTGCCATAGCAAGAACTGCACCACCAAGAGAAGCCATGCCACCGCCTATTATCCATGAAGTCAGATAAATCTTGTCAGAATTTATTCCAGATGCCTCAGAGAGAGGTGTATTTTCTATAGTAGCACGCATGGCAATTCCAAACTTTGTCTTTGTCAAAAAGAGACTCAAAGCAGTAATTATCAAAACTGCTGTAATTGGAGCAAAGTATGTGGATGCATTCATCCCACCGATTTTTATATCATAAACACTCATTGTAACCCTTCTTGGGTAGAGTTTATATGTATGGGTAAGATAGTCGCAGTACATTTGAATAAGGGATAAGAGAATAAGATCGTATCCAAGAGTTGACATCATAAGGGTTATCTCATTTGCCTTTCTCTTAAGAAGTGGTCTGTTTAAGATAAAATATACAATTATCCCAAGAAGGGAACCAAAGAGAAATGCAAGGGGGAAATAGATATAGGGATTTCCACCTTTAAGTGCAACAAGAGTATAGACTACATAAAAACCAAAGGTTGCCATACTTGCGTGTGCAAAGTTAAATGTTCTTGTGGTTATATATAGAAAAGTGATTCCCCCAGATGTTAATGCAAGACCACTTGCATAAACCAATCCGCTTGCTAACCATCCTGGCATTTTTATTTCCTCCTTTATTCCTTTATTCCAAGGTATAGTTTAGACAATTCTGGATGCTGAAGTAGCTCTTTTGCCTTACCTTTAAACTTTATCTGTCCGCTTACAAGGAGGTATGCATTATCTCCAATATCCAATGCCAACTTTGCCATCTGTTCCACAAGTAGAACAGTAAGACCCAGTTCATCTCTTAACTTTTTTACTGTTCTCATTACTTCTTTAGTTATAAGAGGTGCAAGATCTGTACTTGGCTCATCAAGTAACATTATCTTTGGATTTCTCATAAGCCCCATTCCAATGGAAAGCATTCTTCTCTCTCCACCACTAAGTGTTCCTGCTTTTCTGTGAAAAAACTCCTTAATTACAGGAAACATCTCAAGTACCTGTTCCATTCTCTTATTCACTTCCTTTTTAGGAAGGGTATACGCCGCCATAATCAAATTTTCTTTTAATGTTAGATTGGCAAAAATATTTCCAAGTTGTGGGACAAAGGATATACCAAGCTGAGCTACCCTATGAGCAGGGGTACCAGTTATGTCTTTGCCATCAAGATAGATTTTCCCTGAAAAAACATCTGCAAAACCAAGAATAC
Source organism: Caldisericia bacterium (assembly GCA_021158845.1). Lineage (NCBI taxonomy): Bacteria > Pseudomonadati > Caldisericota > Caldisericia > Caldisericia bacterium. The sequence continues at coordinate 4,826 of JAGGSY010000053.1, read as the reverse complement.
TGTTTAGAAGTGTGGTTTTACCTGCTCCATTGGGTCCTACAATTACTGTAATCTCCTTTTTTGGTACCTCCACATTCACATCATACAAAACTCTTAACTTCCCATATCCAGAGTAAAGATTCTTGATACTTAACATATCTCCTCCTTAACCAATATAAACCTCTACTACTTGAGGATCATTTAATACCTCATCTGGAGTACCTTGAGAAATTATACTTCCTCTATTCATGGCATAAGCATAATCAGCGTAAGGGGCAATAATATCAATTCTATGTTCTATTACAAGAAATGTAATCCCAGATCTCTGAAGCTCTTTTAGGTATGAAAGTATCTCATCTGCATATATTGGATCAACACCACCTATCGGCTCATCAAGTGCAATCAATTTTGCTCCTGCCGCCAATGCTCTTGCCACCTCCAACATTTTAAGCTGTGCGCCACCCAATGAGTAAGCTGGTTTATCCCACATTTCATCAAGACCAACCCTTTTTAACACACTAAAAGCCTTCTCCATATTTTCCTCTTCCACCTCCACCCATTCTTTTCTCTTGAATAAAGCATTAAAAGGATATTCACCCGGATTCCTCATGGCTGCAATAACATTGTCAAGGATAGTTAAACTCAAAAAGGGAATTGGTATCTGAAAGGTTCTTATAAGACCATAATCATAAATCTTATTGGGAGGAAGTCCTGTAATATCCTTTCCCTCAAAATAAACTTTTCCACCATCTGGTTTTAATACACCGGTACATACATTTAAAAAAGTAGTCTTTCCGCTTCCATTTGGTCCTATAAGAAGAGTAAAACTGTTCTCTTTTACCACAAGATCGACTGAATTAACAGCAATTAACCCTCCAAAACGTTTTGTAAGGTTAGTTGCTACAAGTAAATCCATACTTTCCTCCTTAATTTATATTAAAAGAGGGGCAGAGAATTACCCCTCTTTTATAATCAACTCAACCCTATCACCTTATTTATATGGATTTTTTATCCACTCAATGGTATCGGTCTCACCACGCCATACACCAACTTTCTCCCATTCTCCTTTATCGTTGATGAGCCACAAATCATAATCTGCAAAAGCTCTATCACCATTCTCATTGAGCACTATATGCCCACTTGCACCATAGAGTTCTGTTCTCTTATCTGTTACTTCAGGAAGGACATCTTTTACCTTTTCTGGATCATAACCTACCTGATCAATTGCTAAAGCAAGACACCATACTATATCATAGGTTCCATAGGAGTAAGAATCAGTCTCTCTGTTTAAGAACATATGGACAAATCCTCTGACATAATCAAAGAGAGGATATTTGGAAAGACCTGGTGCATAGAATGTACTTATAAACTTTGTCGTATTGGCAAATGGAGCAGAAACCTTATGGGATTTTAATGCCTCTGAAAGAGCTGTCCCATCACAGCCAAACCATTTAACCTCTTTAAGAAGTGGATACTCGTTAGCATCCTCCATTAATGGTGCACTTTCCTCAAATGCAATCAAAGAGATACCTATTCTGTCCTTAGGAACTCCCTGATTTATGAGATCCTGAACATAGCTGTTAAGAAGCGATGCCTCTTTTGGAAAGTCTTCAAGTTGTGGATCATATCTTATATGCTTATCATAAACTTTTCCACCAAGTTCTTTAAATCTCTTTTCCACTGCACTTTGAAGTCCATCACCCCAGGTATCTCCTCTCCAGATAAATATAACATTTGTTACGCCAGCTTCCCACATAAGTCTTGCAATTGCTGGACCTTGAATAAAGTCATCTGGACAGAATCTGATAAGATAGTCATCGGGAATAGACAGAGCTGTGGAAGTAGATGATGGAGAAACAAAGAGAATCTTGTTTGAATTTGCATATGTTAAAAGCTCCTTACATGAACCACTTGCCATAGGTCCAACAAAGAACTTAACACCAGCACCATACCAATCTTTCATCTTCTTCAATGAAGTGGTTGGATCAGTTGCTGTGTCCTCTACACTAACCTCTAATCTCCAGTTTTTTCCATTTCTCTCAAGCCAATAATTTACATCCTTTGCGGCAAGAAGAGCTGTCTCTTTACTGTTTTCACCAAAAGTGCCGAGTACACCTGTTAAAGGAAGAAGTGCTACAATTTTTCTTGTTTCAATGGACGGTTTTTGCTCTTCTCCCCCTTGCTCAGGTTTACAACTTGTTGTTAAACCCACAAAACCAACAATCAACGCTAAGACAAGAATTAAAGTTAAAATCTTTTTCATTCCTTCACCTCCTCGGAACTTTACTTTTTAAAGTAAAGTACTCCTCACCTCCTTTCCATTTTTCTGTTATTTTACTACTCTTTTTGCCTTTGTCAAGAGTTAATGTATCACTTAAGATTTTTTTTATAAATTTCTCAAATCCCCTTAATGTCCTATTTATTATTAAATTGTATGCTTCCTCACCAAATTTAGAGATAACCTCTAAAGACAGAGAGAAATCTCCCACATAATAGGAAAAATGAGCATCAGAAGAGATAAGAATGGGAGCCTTATATTTTATACATAATTCAGTTAATTTTGTGTAGTGCTTAAACCACACCTCTCCCCTCTTTAAGGCATTGTTATTTACCTCTAAAGCTTTCTTAAAATGAGCTGCCGCCCTCACTACCTCTTCAAGTTCTACAGGATATGGGAAATGGGGATCCCCTGGATGGGAAATTCCATCTATATATGGTTTCTTAATCGTATTTATGATTGCCTCTGTGTTTTTCACTAATGAATTTGAGGAATATGGAGTGCCGTTATGGAATGAAGCAATAACAAAATCAAGTTTCTTTAGTATATACTCCGGCAAATCAACATCTCCATACTTTGATAAAATATTTAATTCAACTCCAGTATAAACTCTTACACCTTCAATTTCTTTGGGAAGATAGGAATTGTAAAGCATTTTAAAGTAATCAATCTTTGGGCTATCAGGTCGTGCTGGTCCATGATCTGTAATACATATACCCAAAAGTCCTCTTCTTTTAGCGACCCTGGCATTTTCAATGATTGTGGAAAAGGCATGACCTGTAGCAATTGTGTGAACATGAGGATCAACTTCTATTCTCATCTCTTTGCCTCCTCTATGGGAAGGAATCCTTCACCAATAACCTGTGCAGCATTTAATATCACAACAAAGGCATCTGGATCCTCATCGTGAATGATCTCTTTTATTGAGGAGAGTTGTCTCTGGGGAACAACAGAGAGAAGTGCAGTTTTCTCTATTCCCGTATATGAACCCTTAACTTTAAATTCTGTAACTCCCCTATGAAGCTCTCTTATTATTCTAATCTTTATTCTTTCGTACGAATTGGAGATAATAAAGACAGATTTTGAATAGGAGAGACCTTCCTGGACAAGATCAGTAGATTTGGCTGAAACAAACAGACCAAGAAAACCATAGAGGGCATAATCTGGAGATTTAAATACAAAGGCTGCAAGTATAACAATCAGTGTATCAAATATAAGCATGGTTGTTCCAAAGGAAAGACCAAAATAATCATACAGAAGCTGCCCTAGGAGATCTGTTCCACCAGTACTTGCCCAATTTTTAAAAACTATTCCCACTCCAACTCCAACAAGAACACCACCATATATTGATGCAAGAATAGGATTGTTTGTAAGTGGTGAAAAATACGGATTTAAAACATCTATCGCAACAGAAGATGCTATAGTTGCGAAGAGAGTTGTTCCTATGAAACCAAACCCATACTTTCGCGCTGCCAGAATAAAAAGAGGGGCATTTAAGGCAAAGTATATTACTCCTATTGGGATGGGAATTACATAATGGATAACTATGGCAAGGCCTGAAAAACCACCAGGCGCAATTTTGTTTGGTGCAAGAAAAAGTATTATACCCAGAGCTTGAATAATGGAGCCAAGAATTATCCCTGCTCCTCTTTTTATTATTTTAATTATCTTTTTCTTTCTTTCCTTTTTCATCCTTTAGTTTCCTTAGATAAGCCCATATAAAATCATCAATTTCTCCATTCAATACCTTTCCAAGGTTTCCAGTCTCAAACCCTGTTCTATGGTCCTTAACAAGAGTGTAAGGATGAAAAACATAACTCCTTACCTGATTTCCCCAGGAGGCAGATTTGAATCCTCCCTTCAGTTCATAGACTTTCCTCTCCTTTTCAATCTTTTTCAATTCAACTAATTTAGAATAAAGTACTTTTAAAGCAGTCTCTTTGTTTTTAAGCTGGGATCTCTCACTTTGGCAAGTAACAACTATTCCTGTAGGAATATGAACAACTCTTACTGCTGAATCTGTTTTGTTAACATACTGTCCTCCATGACCACTGGCTCTAAACACATCAATCCTTAAATCATCTTCATTGATTTTTATCTCCTCTTCAGGAATCTCTGGTACAACTTCTACAAGCGCAAAGGATGTGTGCCTTCTATGTGCAGCATCAAAGGGAGAGATCCTTACCAATCTATGAACCCCATTCTCTCCCTTCAAGAGTCCGTAGGCATAATCACCCTTAACTATAACTGTGGCACTTTTAATCCCTGCCTCTTCCCCATAAGAAACCTCTACAATATTGAAATCAAACCTTTTTCTCTGAAACCACTTAAGATACATCTCAAGAAGTATCTGCGTCCAATCCATAGCATCTACTCCGCCAGCTCCAGCAGAGAGTGAAACAATGGCGTTGCTTTTATCATGCTCTCCTGAGAGGAAAAATATCTTTTTATACTCCTCAATCTCTATCTTAAGTTCCTTAACTTTATCCTTTAATTCATTAACGAGAGATTCATCATGTTCGTCTTTTAACAACTCAAGTAAAAAATCCACCTCTTGAAAGAGTGAGAT
>JAGGSY010000052.1 GCA_021158845.1 Caldisericia bacterium | reverse complement strand
AATAGTATAATACAAAATACCATGAGGAAGGAGTATGATGTTATAGTTATTGGTGCTGGTCATGCAGGGTGTGAGGCAGCTCTTGCCTCGGCAAGAATTGGAGCAAAGACCCTTTTACTTACGATAACATTGGAGTTTATTGCCCATCCTCCATGTAATCCTGCCATTGGTGGAGTTGGTAAGGCACAGGTTGTAAGAGAGGTGGATGCACTTGGAGGTGAGATTGCAAAGAATGCTGAAAGGGCATTAACCCAGATAAAACTACTCAACACAACAAAGGGTCCTGCAGTCTGGTCTGTTAGAGTTCAGATAGATAAGGCAAGATACAGAAACGAAATGAAAAAGGTGCTTGAACTTCAGGAAAATCTTGACTTAAAACAGGGTCTTGTTGAAGAACTCATCGTTGATAAGGATAGGATAAAGGGAGTGATAACAAACACAGGAGAGGTTTACTATGGGAAGGCAATAGTTATAACTCCTGGTACATTCCTTAAAGGTGTTGTTCACATTGGAAGATACATGCTTGAGGCAGGAAGATGGGGAGAGATGCCATCAAAGGGCCTTTCTGAATCCTTGAGAAAAATTGGATTTAAATTGAAGAGATTTAACACAGGAACAACACCAAGAATAGATATAAACTCAGTTGATTTAAGTGAGCTTGAAAGAGATGAAGGATACAGTGAACCCATTTCATTTTCATTTGATACGCCAAAAAAGGTGTGGGAGAATCAACTACCATCATATAGAGGAACCACAAACAAGAGAACAATAGAGGTTACAAAGAAGTATGTTAATCTTGCACCATCAGTTATGGGTCTTATGGTAAGGACTGGACCGAGAACATGTCCCTCCATGGAGGAGAAGGTGAGATGGTTTCCAGATAGATACGAACACACCTTCTTCCTTGAGAGGGAAGGTTTTGATACAGTGGAGACATATGTTCAGGGAATGTATATGAGTATTCCATGGGAGTATCAGGAGGAGGTTTTAAGAACCCTTCCAGGCCTTTCCAATGTAAGGGTGATTCGTCCCGGATATGCCATAGCATATGATCTTGTTGATCCCCGTGAGCTTTTCCCAACCCTTCAAACGAGAAGATTTGAAAACCTTTTCCTTGCAGGTCAGATAAATGGAACCACAGGATACGATGAGGCAGCAGGTCAGGGAATAATGGCAGGTATAAATGCTGCACTATTTGCAAAGGGTGAGGAACTTATTGTATTAAGAAGGGATGAGGCATACATTGGAGTTATGATAGATGATCTCATAAATAAGGGAATTGAGGAACCTTATAGGATCACTCCATCCCATGTGGAGTATAGGATTCTTTTAAGGCAGGATAATGCAGATATAAGGCTTACCCCAATAGGATACAAGGTTGGACTTGTCTCTTATGAAAAGTACAAAAAGGTTCTTGAGAAAAAAGAGAAGATAACCCAACTTATGAATATACTTATGAACAAAAAGATAACACCTTCAAGTGAAAACCTTTCCTTACTTTCCTCCATTGGTGAAGAGCCAATAAATACTCCATACACTTTATTTGATCTAATGAAAAGGCCGAGTTTCGGAGTTGAAAAATTAAAGAAAATCTTTCCAGAGGTGAGTAAGTTTCCAGATGATGTAATATTTGAGGTGTGGGTTGAGGCAAGATACTCTGGTTATATAAAGAGACAGAAAAAAGAGATAGAGGAGTTGAAGAGACTTGAGAGGATTAAGATACCAGAGGATATTGACTACAATCTTGTTCCCAACCTTTCAAAGCAATCAGTGGAAAGGCTAAACTATTTTAAGCCAAAAAATATGAAAGAGGCAAAGAACATTACAGGGGTTACTCCAGCAGATTTACTTAACCTCCTTCTATATATTGAAAGGAGGAAGAAACCACCTAAGGAACTTGAATAGTCTTCTTTAATTCACTCAGCCTATTTCCGTACATATCGTATAGTTTAAAAACTATCTCGTATCTCCCCTTAGATTTAATCTTAAATCTATATTCAAAGGGAGTTTGAGCAATTACTCCCTCTCTTTTTCCATTTATGAAAATTTCTGCTGTGTATGAATAACTTGGTGGATTTTTAACAAATACCCTTACAATATCTCCAACCTTTGGTTTGGATGGAGAGATAACAATTTCTGAATTTTTTGCATAAGGAACAACACGGATCCTCTTTCCAGTCTTTGATACAACCTCTCCAATATTACTCCAGTGAATAACAGATACATAGTAATCTCCAGGTCTTTGGGGAGACCACATCATCTTCAATGGATAGTTTCTTATGTAAGTCTTCTCTCCATTTATGTCAATTTCAATGGTATCCCCTGCTTTGAAGGATGGAGCGATAACTTCAAGAACAACTATCTCATCCACATGGACTTTATCTGGTGCTATAAGTTTTATTGTTTTGTTGGCTTCGCAGTTGCAGTACTTTTTTGGCATATCATCTGGATCTGTAAAGACCTTTTCCTCAACAAGTTCCTCTGGACAGTTAGGAGGTGCAAGTAGATTTGTCCCTTTGCATACCTTTACCTTGTATGGCTTGTGATAGGAGCAGTATGGTATGGGTAGCCCTTTAATGGAGAAATCGTATCTTGTTCCCTTGCAATACTTTGTTGCAATAACTCCTGTCTTTGTGCAGAATCCCCTTACAACAACCCCCTCTGGCCTCTCCCAATCCTTTGGTTTCTTTATCTTTATAAGTTCCTCAAAGACTTTCTTCCACACTTTACCTGCAAATCTAACTCCCCAGTTTCTAACTCCCTCAAGTCCAATGAGTTCCTTATCTGAACCTATGTATGTTGAAACTGTAAAGTCCTTTGTGTATCCAATAAACCATCCACTTGTGTAGTCTCCTGCAGTTCCACTCTTTCCTGCTATTGGATACTTGGAGAGATCAGGGAAGTAGTGATAGACAACATCCTTGAATATATCTGTCATTATATAACTTGCCTCAGGGGATACAACCCTTATTGGATTGACCTTATGTTCATAGAGAATCCTTCCATCCTTTCCAACAATCTTTAGTATCCCTGTTGCATCAACCCTCTCACCCATGTTTGATAGTGTTGAGTATGCCACAGCCATATCAAGGGGAGTAACCTCAAATCCTCCTATTGTCATTGATGGATATGGTTTAAGGGGAGACCTTATCCCCATCTTCCTTGCATAGTATACAACCCTATCAAGTCCAACCCTCATTCCAGTCTTTACTGCACATATGTTTGATGAACGGATAAGTGCCTGTCTTACTGTTAGAGGTCCAAAATAGCCATATATCCACTCCTTTGGTTTCCATCCACCAATGTTGATGGATTCAGAAACAAGTATTGATGCAGGAGTTAAAACACCATTCTCAATGGCAGGGGTGTAGTCAAATATCTTGAATGATGAACCAGGTTTTCTTAATGCAAGGCATCTATTGAACTGACTCTCCTTGTAGTCCCTTCCACCAACCATTGCAAGTATCTCCCCTGTCTTTGGAGAAAGAACAACAACTGCTCCCTGAGGTTGTCTTACTCCAAGTTCATCCTTATTCTCATCAGAGAATATCCCCCTTTTCACATTCTCCTCTATAACACCATTTAGGGAATCTATGGCAATCTTCTGAATCTTTGGGTCAATGGTTGTGTATATCTTAAGTCCCCCCTTATATAATAGTTCCTCCCCATACATCTTCCTTACCTTCTCCTTCACATAATCTATAAACCACCCATTTATATCTGATTCAGGTTCCTCCCTGTACTCCTTAAGCTTAATGGGAGTATCATATGCTTCCTCCATCTCCTCCTTTGTTATGTATCCCTCCCTTACCATCTTCATAAGAACTATTTTCTGTCTCTCCTTTGCAGCTTCAAAATCAACCCTTGGAGAATACTTACTTGGTGCAGGTAAAACTCCAACAAGCATTGCTGATTCAGGAAGGGTGAGGTCCTTTGCATGCTTTCCAAAGTATCTCCTTGCTGCTGCCTCAACTCCATATGCACCTGAACCAAAGTAAACCTGATTTATGTAGTATTCAAGTATCTCCTCCTTTGAGTAAATCTTTTCAAGGCGAAGGGCAAGTATT
>JAGGSY010000051.1 GCA_021158845.1 Caldisericia bacterium | reverse complement strand
AACCTAATCTTTCCAACTCTTCTTTTGGAAACTCTTCATCTCTTACTTTTGTCTCCTGAAGACAGAGAAAATCGGGTTCAACTTTTTTAAGCCAGTTGATTAAAATTTCCATTCTCATCTTTATGGAGTTAACATTCCATGTCGCTACAATCATCAAAAGAATTATATCAGAAAGAAAATCATCCCATACTTGACAAGAGGGAAGATTTCCATATAATGATTAATAGAGTGGGCCTCTAGCTCAGTTGGTTAGAGCGCATCCCTGATAAGGATGAGGTCTCTGGTTCGAGTCCAGAGAGGCCCACCATATCAAATCTCATTTGACCACTTCTTTTTAACTCTGTATAATACAAATTGGAGGTTTTGAAAATGAAACATGTTTTAGCTTTATTTTTAATTTTAATTATTTTATTCTCATCCTATTCATGTTCAGGAGGTGGAAAAATGGAGAAATTGAAGGGAAAGAAAATAGTAATGATCATCGCACCAGAAAACTTTAGAGATGAAGAGTATCAAATACCAAAAGAGATATTTGAAAGTTATGGAATATCTGTAACCACTGCATCCACAAGGACTGGTAAGGCAAAAGGAATGCTTGGTGCAGAAGTGAATCTGGAGTATACAATACTTGACTTAAGACCATCAGATTTTGACGCAGTTGTTGTGGTTGGAGGAGTTGGCTCAAGAGAGTATCTATGGAACAGTCCTGAAGTTATAAACTTTGTAAAAAAAGCCTATGAACTGGAAAAAATTGTTGCAGCAATATGTCTTTCACCAGTAGTACTTGCCAAAGCTGGAATCTTAAGAGATAAAAAGGCAACTGTTTATCCTGATAGGGAAGCAATAGAGCTACTTAAAGAGAACGGCGCAAATTACACAGGAAAAGGTGTTGAGGTGGATGGAAGGATAGTTACTGGAAATGGTCCAAAAATGGCGAAACATTTTGCGGAGGAAATAGTTAAATTATTAGAGAAACAATAGGAGGAGGTGACTTTATGAAAAAAACTTTAGTCTTGATTCTTGCAATTTTACTTTTAGCATTGTCTTTCTCATATGGATGTGGCCCTAAAAAGCCAGAGACGGGGAAGATTAAAGGAACAGTTATGGATTCAGAAGGAAATCCGGTGGCAGAAGCAACTGTTACTCTTGAGGGAGGAGAGGGAGAAGAAAATACAGATATAACCCTTGATGATGGAAATTTTTTAATTGAAGTTTCTCCTGGTACATACACTCTTAAAATAGAAAAAGAGGGCTTTGAAACAGTGAAGAAGGATGTTGAGATTAAAGCTGGAGAAACAGTAGAAATTTCTCTTACCATAAAAAAGAAAGAGGAAAAACCGGTATTTAAATCACCCACAGATCTTAAAAGTTACCATATTATCATTTACGCTGGACCAAAAAAAGAGGAGGCTAAGAAAGTCTTTGAACTATGGAAAGATGATAATGGCGATAAAATCAGAGTTGTTGCTCTTCAGGATGAAGAAAACCCCACTGAAGTAATAAAGGTAGGGGATGATTATGCAATGAAGGTTGGTGACGCATGGAGTAAGAATCAACCAGGTTTAAAGGGATTCTTCAATAACCTTCTTAACAACTTTGAGCAGAATCTTAAGGCATCAAAAGATACCTTAAGAGATTTTGAAAATTACACGACCGAAAATGACTCACTTCTTCCCCTTGAGTACAAAATTGAAAAACTGGGAAACAAAATGGTGAATGGATACAAATCAACTGGATACAGAATTATAATGATACTAAAGAAAGGGAATGAATTAAAAGAGCCAGTATTTGATACGGAAATCTGGACAATATCAACAGGAAAGTATAAAGATTATATAACAAAGCAGGATATTCTTCTTACTACTCAGGATGGATCTTTTTATTATAGATATGATTTCTTTGATATAGGGAAGAAACAGAATATAATAATGCCTTAAGCCCCGAAAGGGGCTTTTTTTTATTGAAAAATATTATAAAATGAAGGAGGAGGTGAGTATGCTTGAAGTAAAAATTAGCCTTACCGAAGAATTGGAAGAAAAATTCAGAGAGGTTGAGGAAAAAAGAAAAATGAGCAAGGAAGAAATCCTACTGGAGGCACTTCAGATGTATCTACCAAGAATTCTTAAAGCTCCCGCTATGAATCCAAAAGTACTTAAAGCTGTAGAAATTCAAGAGAAACTTGCATTAAAAGACTCTATAGTCTGGGATAGTAGTGAGGTGTTAAGGAGATGGAGGGAGACAAAATGATTCCAGAAAGAGTAGTGATTGATACTTCTGTTGTATTGAAGTGGATTAGAAAGGAAAAGATGGAGAAGTATGTTAAAGAAGCGAAGAAACTGAGAGATTATTACTTAAAGGGAATTGTTGAAATAATAATTCCGGACTTTATTTTTTATGAATTCACCAATGTATTAAGATACAAGGTGGACCTTACAGAAGAAGAAGTATACGAAGGAGTAAAGAGTTTGTTTGATATGGGTTTTGAAATCAAACAAGCTGATCCAGAAACTATAAAAGAAAGTGTTTATATATCATTCAAATATGCAATACCAATAACAGAAGCATATTATGTTGCTCTCGCTGAGAAAGAAAAGGCGTTTCTTGTAACTGCAGATGACCATCTTAAAGAAATTCTTAAAGATAAAAGAAATGTGCTTCATGTTAAAGAATTAGGTCTTATATGAGGAAGGTATGAAAGCAATAGTTAAGGAAAGAGAAGGGAAGGGTTTTGTTCTTAAAAATGTGGATGAACCAGAGATAAAGCAACCTGATGAATTATTAATAAAGATAAAGGCTGCAAGTATATGTGGAACTGATGTTCATATATACGATTGGACTGAGTGGGCTAAAAATAGAATTAAACCTCCACTAATAGTTGGACATGAGTTTTCAGGAGAAGTAGTTGAAGTTGGTTCAGGGGTAAAAAGATTCAGACCAGGGGATTTTGTTTCAGCTGAAACACACATCTACTGCGGACATTGCAGGATGTGTCTTAACGGGAATCAGGAACTCTGTGAAAATCTAAAGGTTATTGGAGTGGATAGAGACGGTGTGTTTACTGAATATGTGGTGCTTCCAGAAAGGGTTGTATGGAAAAATCCTCCAGATATTTCAGAGGAAGTTGCTTCTATTCAGGAACCCCTCGGCAATGCTTTAGATACAGTACTTGCAGAGGATATATCTGGAAAAAGTGTGGCAATTGTAGGCGTTGGTCCCATTGGTTTAATGGCTGTAGCTCTTTCCAGAGTCCTTGGAGCAACAAAAATATTTGTTTCAGACTTGAGTGATTATCATCTCAACCTTTCAAAAAAGTTGGGTGCAGATGTAACTGTAAATGTAAAGAAAGAGTCCTTTGTTGAGAGAGTAATGGATGAAACAAAAGGAATGGGCGTAGATGTTGGACTTGAAATGTCTGGAAGTGAAGCAGGATTAAAGGACTTGCTAAAAGTTGTTTCACCCCTTGGAAGAATTTCACTACTTGGAATATTTGATGGAGATGTAAAGATAGATATAACAAATGATGTGGTTCTAAAGAAGTTAAGATTGTATGGAATTCACGGAAGGAAAATATTTGGGACATGGTTTAAGGTAAGGAAACTCCTTTCATCTGGCAAACTTGATATAACCCCTGTAATAACTCATAAATTTAAACTTGAAGACTTTGAAAAAGGTTTTGAGGTTATGAAAAATAAAGAATCTGGAAAAGTAATTTTAATTCCTTAAGGAGGGAAGTATGGAAAAACTTGACTTTTTAAAAGAAAAGATTGAGGAACTAAAGGAAAAGGGTATGTACACAAAGATAAGGGTGCTTGAGAGTGAGCAGGGAGCATGGGTAACTATAAATGGAAGAAAGATGCTAAACCTCTCTTCCAACAACTACCTTGGTCTCATAAGCAAAAGGGAATTGAAAGAGAAGGCTAAAGAAGCCATTGATAAATTTGGAGTAGGATCAGGCGCTGTAAGAACAATAGCAGGAACAAATTTACTCCACATAGAACTTGAAAAGAAACTTGCTGAATTTAAAGGAGCAGAGGCAGTAATTCTCCTTCAATCTGGAATACTTGCAAACATGGCTACAATTCCTCTAATTGTTGGAGAGGGAGATTTAATATTCAGCGATGAACTCAACCATGCATCAATCATTGATGGATGTAGATTGAGTAAGGCAGAGATAGTAAGGTATAAACACATAGACATGGATGACTTAAAAAACAAACTTGAAGAGTATAAAGACCACAAAGGAAGAAAACTTATAGTTACAGATGGTGTGTTTAGCATGGATGGAGATATCGCTCCACTGCCTGAAATAGTGGAACTCGCAGAGAAATACAATGCGATAACCATGGTTGATGATGCGCATGGAGAGGGCGTACTTGGAGAAGGGGGAAGAGGAATATTAAATTACTTTCATCTTGAGGGAAAGGTTGATATTGATGTTGGAACTCTATCCAAAGCTTTTGGAGTTATAGGAGGTTATGTAGCCGGTTCAAAGATTCTCATTGAATACATGAAACAGAGGGCAAGACCTTTTCTCTTCAGCACATCCATCACTCCAGCAGATACAGCAGCACTAATTGAAGCAGTGGATATTCTTACAAGAAGTGATGAACTTGTAAAGAAACTATGGGAAAACTCAAAGTATATAAAGGAGAAACTTAAAAATGCAGGTTTTGATATAGGACACAGTCAAACACCCATAACACCAGTTATAATTGGAGATGAGAAGAAAACAAGCAAAATGGCTGATAGGTTGAACGAAGAGGGAGTTTTTGTGCAAGGCATAACATATCCAACAGTTCCACTGGGCAAAGCAAGAATAAGAGTCATGGTTTCAGCAATTCATTCAAAGGAAGATCTTGATTTTGGAATAGAAAAGTTTATAAAAATTGGTAAAGAAGTTGGTGTAATTTAGGGTTTCTTTTCTGTTCTCATCGCTCTAAATCCAAGCGAACCAAGTACTTCGCTTTTGTCTCTCTTTATTACCATTCCTCTATAGGAAATAGAATAGTATTCTCTTTCATCTGCCTCTGTGGATGACATATAGTATATAACGGGTTCATCAGGTGCCCACAGGGGTGTTTCCTTATCAGGTGGTTTTTTATAATTTTGTATCCCTTCCTTTCCATTCCATGGACAACCAACACATTTATTATCCTTATACATACTTCTTGTTAGCTCATCTATAGTAGGTAGTCTCCAGAAATCATAAACTTTATCAGTAAGCTCTGTAGCATCATAATTTAAGTATCTAAACATGTTGTATCTTTTGAAATCATCATAAGATGCGTATATTTCTCTTTTCCCTTCAAATCCTATAGGTTCTTTTCCATAAAGAGCAACCTCATTCCAGGATAGGTTCCCCATAGAATTCTTATGCCATCCAGGTCCATCTCCTGCCCACGTCAAAGTAATCTCATAACCTTCTATAATCCTTTCACCCCTATATCCATCATCATATCTATTAAAATATCTATAACCTGAAACAGCCCCTACAGCTATTCCAATAACAAGAGGTATCAGGATAGCAATAATTACCTTAGAGTATCTTTTATACCATTTGACTTCTCTCTCCAAAGGTTCTTTAATCCTGAATCCCTCTATAACGAAAAGAATACCAATTAATATAAAGAGTAGTGTAACAGGAAGCCAGCTTAAAAAATTAGAGATAGTAAAACCACCCCCCTGAACCATTCTTGAAAAAACAAAGACCGAGAAGATCATACCAGAAAGGATTATAAGAC
>JAGGSY010000050.1 GCA_021158845.1 Caldisericia bacterium | reverse complement strand
TATTTACTCCGCTGGATTGACCAATCTTCCCATAAATAGGATACTTCCAGTTTCCTTATCATGTATGATGAAGATAAAGGGATGATCTGCTCTAAATATGTAGGTTGGTTTTATGGCTGTAAATTTCATAACAATGGCTGTGGCTGCTGCAGCTTCTGTTCCTTTTTCATTTACATCAATAAATGCCTGATGGATAACATTGCTTATAAATAAATCTTTCTTTCCTGTAATTTTTGAAAAATCTGCATTCCCCGAGAAAGAGGTTTTCATTCCCATTTTGGTTAAAGCATCCTTTAAAAAGTATTTTGTTTTGAAAGTGAATTTTGGAATGTATATTGCATCAAGTTTTGTTTTCTGCATCTTCATAAGCCACTTCTTAAGATTTTCATAGCTTAACTCTTTTTCAACATCCTTTAATGTGTAGCCATTCTCCTTTTTTGGAAGGAGTATTATCATTGAGATTCTATCCCCTTTGTATGGAAGTTCAAGTATCTGAAGTTTCTCTGTTTCAGTGTAATTAAACTCCGCCTTCTCTGGCTTCATATACATCATTGGAACCTTGACAGTTTCTTTTGGGTTGACATAAAAATCTTCGTCTCTTGTATCAGATTTTTTAAACTCCCACTTCCAGGTGCCTTTAAAGTATATTGCATTGGTTATTACAAGCCTTGTGTATCTATCAAGGATGCCCTTAGAAATTAAGTCTTTAATCTTTCCGTTTGTCTGCTCCTCAATGAATTTGTTTATCGTCTCTCTTGATTTTTCAGTCTCATTAACAAAGTCAAGGTTTGCCGCTTTCCCTCCGTAGTATTTTTCCACAGTGGTTTTGTATTCCTCAAGTAGTGGAAAATCCTTTTGAACCCACAAAGCATTTCCTGTCCTTAACTCATAGTCTCTAACTTCTCTGTTTATCTCGTTGTATATCTTTGCAAAGTTTGGCCTGAGTTTCTCCTTATCTGGAAAATGAAAGACCTTTTTTATTTCATCATAGGTCTCTCCATTTGCTCCCTCATATGCCATTGCCATGGCAGAGAATATGCTGTAAGGGGAGTAAAATACATTTCCACTGGAAGCCTCACTGAGTTTTTTATACATGTCAATTGAAAATAAATTGTTCCCATCACTAACCAACTGAACACCCTCCTTTGTAAATCCAGTATCATCTGCCCTTGGTGGTCTCTTCGGTGAATATGGATAAACAAACAATGTCCACCACCCTATCCCTATAGCAACCACAAGAGCAAGAACCAGGATAATTAAACTCCTTCTCCTTATCATAATTATTACCTCCTTTCCTCTCCATTTCAACCATATAAACCCCTCTCCCTTAAAAAAGTTTCAAGTTTTATTCCCCTCTTTAATTATAAAAAACAAAGAGTCAAGAA
>JAGGSY010000049.1 GCA_021158845.1 Caldisericia bacterium | reverse complement strand
AAAACTTTATTGCCGATGAAATCCTTGAGGAAAACAATTTCTTTATACCTAAAAGATATATTGAAGAGGAGGCTGAAAGAAAATTTGAAGAATTAAAAAAAGAGCTTTTAAGATCAGGTATAAAACTTTCAGATTTTCTTAAGGTGAGAGGACAGACCGAAGAAGAGATAAGAGAAACTTTAAGAAAGAGTGCGGAGAGTGAGATAAAGTATAATCTTATTCTTGACCTTCTCTCTGATAATGAAGAAGTCTCCGATGAAGAGGTAAAAGAGTATTATGGAGATAAATGGCAAGAAGTCTTTGGCGATGAAGAAAAGATAGAAAACGCAAAAATTTACCTGAAGAAAAGAAAGTATCTAAACAGATTGATAGAGGAAATTAGAAGGAAGATAGAATCCAATCTTAAAGAGACTGAAGAGAAAAAAGAGAATAAAGAGTAGTTGGTGGAGCAGACGGGATTTGAACCCGCGACCTCATCCGTGCGAAGGATGCGCTCTCCCACTGAGCTACTGCCCCACACCATAAAATTTTATCACATTTAAAATCAGTTACACACAACCTATTGAGTCCAAAAATGTAACTCCAGGTGCCTGACAATCAGCGTTGCAACTATTTTATTTGAGAAAGAAGTGTTGTTATGAAAAGAAAAGGATACTTTACAATCAGACAGAAAAGAAATACCCATAGAAGTGTGAAGAGAGAAGAATTTATAACGGTGGGTGTCAAACACTAAATTTTCCACTTCAGAATAAATGGTTTAAATAGCACATAGCACTATTTATTGTTAGTCTCCTTACTTACCTGTTTTCTCCTTCTGTAGATAAGGTAAATTATGTAAATCAGGATAAGCCATGGAGTTAGCCATGCAAGGACTATGATTATTACAAAGATTGACGCAACAAATCCATTTAAAGCTCTGTTTAAAGCATCAAGTATTCTTCTAATGATTGGGGGAGTTTCGGCAGGTTTTTCACCTTTCTCTCTAATGCTAATAGTGATTTGAGAAAAATCGGTATGGAAGGAGATATAATTCATTCTTCCCTTAATCTTTTCTATCTCTGTCTCAATTTTATCAAGTTCGCTTCTTAGGGATAGCATATCCTTTATATCTTTTGCATCACTTAGCCACGAGAGGAGTAAATCTCTCTGCGATTCAAGAACCTTGAGCCTTGAGGAGAGATCCACATACTCTCCTGATAGATCCTTAGAGTTTACAGAGATATTTTCCACTTCTCCAAATTCTGAGATTTTGTTTATAAAGTCGTCAAATTCCTTTGATGGCACTAAAACTACTATGTTTCCAAAATAGCGGTTATTCTGTTTGTAGAAGTTTGAATTAGATACAAAGCCAGAGAAACTTTTAGCTGTGAATGTTATTTTGTTCCAGATCTCCATAAATTTCCCCTTTTCAACAACAAGTTCCACTGCACCATTTTTTACAACCTTCAAGCCAAAATTTTCTTCTTGGTATGAATTCTCGCCTACTAAAGTTAAATTTAAATCTTGGGGTTTCTCTTCCTCTAATCCAGAGAATCCTTCACCCTTTTCTCTGACCTCTGTTAGTAGTGGCATATTTCCTGTTAGATAAGAGAAGCCACCCATTCTAAATAGAGTAAAGTATCCTCCAACCACACCTATCCCTAAAATCACTATAAGAAGCACAAGAAAGAGTTTGTTTCTCTTTAGGAAATTAATAAACTTGTTCATTTTCATTCACCTCCTCATCTATACAAACCAAAACCCCCAAAAAAAGTTTCAACTTAAAAGATTGCGAAATTTTAAAATTTATGGATAGATTTTTTCTAAAAGTCTTGGGAATGGGATTGTCTCTCTCACATGGTGAATGCCAGATATCCACGCAAGGGTTCTCTCTATTCCAAGCCCAAAACCAGAGTGGGGAAATGTTCCATACTTTCTCAAATCAAGATACCACCTGTATGGTTCCTCAGGAATTCCTGCCTCTTTCATTCTCTCTTTGAGTTTGTTGTAATCATCCTCCCTCTGTCCACCACCAACTATCTCTCCGTATCCTTCAGGTGCAAGTAAATCCACAGATAGAGAGAGTTTTGGATTCTCTGGGTCCTCCTTCATATAGAAGGCTTTACACTCCTTTGGATATCTGTGCACAAAAACAGGTTTTTCAAACTCCTCTGATATGGCTGTCTCCTCATCTCCTCCAAAATCTTCACCCCATGGAATTTCTTTCCCCTTTCTTTTCAAGATTTCAAGGGCTTCATCATAACTTATTCTCGGGAAGGGAGGCACAACTTTTTTAAGTCTCTCTGTGTTTCTCTCAAGAATTTCAAGTTCATAAGCTTTGTTCTTAATAACCCTCTGAATTATGTATGAGACGAAATCCTCAATGAGTTTCATGTTTCCATCAAGGTCAAGGAAGGCAACTTCAGGTTCAACCATCCAGAACTCCATGAGATGCCTTCTTGTCTTTGACTTTTCAGCCCTGAAGGTTGGACCAAAGCAGTAAACTTTGCCAAGGGCAGCTGCACCAACTTCATTGTAGAGTTGTCCACTCTGAGAAAGGTATGCTTTTTCTCCAAAGTAATCTATATCAAAGAGTGTGGTTGTTCCCTCACATGCAGAGGGTGTGAGTATAGGAGAATCAAACTCAACAAATTTTCTCTCATAGAAGAAGTCTCTTATTGCCTTGATAAGTTCATTTCTTATCCTCTGTATTGCCCACTGTTTCTTAGATCTTAACCAGAGATGTCTGTGAGCCATTAAGAATCCAACACCGTGTTCCTTTGGACCTATTGGATAGTCTTCTGTTAGGTGAAGTATCTCAACATCTTTGACAAGAATTTCATATCCACCAGGTGCTCTTTTATCTGCCCTTACAGTTCCTCTAACAACTATTGTGGATTCAAGAGTGGCCTTTTTCGCTCTTTCAAAAACCTCCTCTCCTACATCCTTTAAGGATACAACTCCCTGAGCAAAACCTGTTCCATCCCTTACAATTAGAAATACAAGTTTTCCTGAAAATCTTGAGTTGTAAAGCCATCCCCTTACTTCAACATCTTCTCCTTCATGTTCTTTGAGATCTTCAATATAAACCCAGTTCATAATCCCTCCAATAGATCAAAGATTATTTTACTTACCTCCTCTTTAGATAAGAGAGGGAATCTATACAAATCACCACCTCTTAAAATTATGGTGACCTTGTTTGTTTCCACCTCAAAACCAGAATTTTTCGTAGGTTCATTTATCACAATCATATCAAGGTTCTTCTCCTTCAACTTTTTATACCCATTCTTCAAAAGATTTTCAGTTTCAAGGGCAAAACCAACAAGTTTCTGATTTTTCTTTCTCTCACCTGCCTCCTTTAAAATATCGGGTGTTTGTGATAGTGAAAGAGTGAAGTTGAAGGAGTCTTTTTTGATCTTTTCCTGAACCACACTTGATGGAGAAAAATCTGAAACTGCTGCTGCCATAATGAGGTAATCTAAATCGTCAAAGTGCTTAAATACCTCAGTTTTCATATCCTCTGCACTATCAACCTCTATGAAGTTAACTCCATAGGGAGGAGTAAGAAAAGTCTTTCCACTTATTAAAACAACATCCCCACCTCTTAAAACCCCTTCCCTTGCAAGGGAAAATCCCATTCTTCCGCTTGAAGGATTTGAAATAAATCTTACAGGGTCAAGATACTCCCTTGTTGCACCTGCCGTAACCACAATTTTTTTATTTAGAAAATCTTTCTTTTCAAGGATTTTTTCAATTTCAAAAACAATTCTTTCTATCTCAGGCAATCTTCCCTTTCCTCTGTCTCCACCGGCAAGCTCACCCTCTTCAGGCTCAAGGATGTTAAACCCCCTCCTTTTAAGTATCTCAAGGTTCTTCTGTGTTATCTCATTATTATACATATTTTCATGCATGGATGGCACTATAAGGACAGGTTTTCTTGTATCCAGTCCCACCAGAGTCAAAAGGTTATCTGCTATGCCATTTGCAAGTTTTGAGATTGTATTTGCCGTTGCTGGAGCAATTACAAACACATCGGGCCACTTTGATAGTGTGGTATGAGGAATAACTCCTTCCTCAATATCAAACTCATCCATATACACCTTTTGTTTAGTCAGTGTTTTTAGGGTGGTGGGAGTTACAAATTCTTTACCTGCCTCTGTCAGTATACATTTTACAAGTCCACCCTTTTTAATAATATCTCTAATTAAAAAAGGAATTTTATATGCAGCAATCCCCCCGGTTATACCGAGAAGTATCTTTTTATTTATAAGTGATTTCAACTTTATTTCCCTCTATTTCCTCTGCTGCATCATCTATAAAGGATGCAGGAGATCTGTGGGGAGAGGGATAGAGTTTAAATAACTCTTTGGCCCTCTTAAAGATAGCTATTGTAAGAATATATTTGTTTCCATTAACCACCTTTAATAAATTATCAAAGTTTATTCTCTTCAAAATCTTCACCTCCTTTTTCTCTATTAATTATACATAAAACTTCCTCAACTGCTCTATCAATGTCGTCATTTATCACTATGTAATCATACTTCTCTGCTTCTTTTATCTCTTCCTTTGCAAAGTTAAGTCTTTTTCTAATCTCTTCCTCACTCTCTCCCCTTCTTCTCTTCTCTATGCGTTTCTTTAACTCTTTGAAACTCGGAGGTGCAATGAAAATAAAGATGGTATTTTTCCTGTCAAAAATCTCTCTAACCTTTCTTGCTCCCTGAATCTCAATTTCAAGAATAACATCCTTTCCTTCCCTAAGCTTTTTAAGAACAAATTCTTTGCTTGTTCCATAGTAGTAATCGTACACCTTTGCCCATTCAAGAAATTCTCCATTCTTTATCATCTCTTCAAATCTCTCTTTTGAGATAAAGAAGTAATCCTTTCCATTTTCTTCACCCTCTCTTTTTGGTCTTGTGGTGTACGAAACTGAATAAACAATATCAGGTTTTCTCTTAAGCACCTCTTTAATTATGGTTCCCTTTCCTGCACCTGATGGTCCAGATATTACTATAAGCATTCTATCCCCCTATCTTTTCTTTAATCACTTCAAGAGCTTTATTTAATTGAGGGTCAATGCCCTTCTTTAGATCTTCATCAGTGTATTTTACCTCTATATCTGGTTCAATACCTTTCTTATCAAGAGAGTAGAGATTTGGTGTTAAATACCTCTCCGTGGTGAGTTTCAATCCATATCCATCTGAAAGACTAAATATTGTTTGAATAACACCCTTTCCATATGTTTTTGTTCCAATAAGAGTGCCAACATTTCTATCTTTTATGGCACCAGATAGTATCTCAGCTGCAGAGGCAGTGTTCTCATCTATAAGCACTACAAGTGGAATTTTTATTCCCGGTCCTCTGGATACCCTCTCCTCCTTCTCATCCTTCCTCTGAATGTAGAGAAGTGGTCCCTCTGGAACGAAGTAGCCAGCCACTCCCTCCACCGATGAGAGTAATCCTCCTGGATTACCTCGTAAGTCAAGAATTAAACCCTTTATCCCTTCAAGTTTTTTGAAACCCTTTTTAACCTCTCCCGGAGTTGATGGGATAAAGAATATTATCTTCATGTACCCAATATCCTCATCGAGTCTTTTCACCATTACAGATTCAGCAGTTACCCTCCTCCTCTGTATATGAAAGGATAGAATTTTACCATCTTTCTCAACCTTTAAATCAACATATGTTCCCTCTTTTCCTTTAACAAGGTTCGCAACTTCATCAAGACTCATTCCTTTTATGCTCTTTCCGTCAACTTCCATAATGTATGCGCCCTCAGGAAGTCCCACCTCCTTTGCAGGTGAATTCTTAAACACCATGAGTATCTTTACTTTTCCCTCCCTAACACCTATAAGCACTCCAATTCCCACATACTCACCCCGTGTTTCCTCTTGAAAGGAGATAAACTCTTCTGGGGTATAAAATTCAGAATAGGGATCATTTAAGGATTTTACAAGACCCTTGCAGAGATCAACCTCTGTTTTCTTATCCACAAACCTTTCCTCTATGTACTCTGCAACCTCTGTTAGAAGTTTGAATTTAGTTGATGAGAATGGTTGTATAGGAGATGAAGCGCCCTTCCCTGTGTAGTATCCCACAAAGTAACTGAACACAGAGAACAATAGAAATATAATGATTAATATAATAATGGACTTTTTGCTCATCTTATTTTCTCCTTTCCTTTAAGGTAACCACTTAAGTGGATCCACAGTCTTTCCATCAATTCTAACCTCAAAGTGAAGATGCGGACCTGTGGACAGACCTGTGTTATTCACATATCCTATTATATCACCCTGCTTTACAAACTGATTTAACTTTACTGTGGTGTACTGCATGTGTCCATAAACTGTTGCAACATTTCCACCATGTTTTAACATTACACATATTCCATATCCTCCAAGCCAGCCACTGTATATAACAATTCCATCTGCTGCTGCTTTAATTGGTGTTCCAGTTTTGGCATCTATATCTATTCCGTGATGAAACATCCTTGTTCTATATATTGGATGAATTCTCCAGCCATATTTTGAAACAACAGGTCCCTTCACAGGCCAGATTAAATTACCAACCTCTGGAAGCTTCTTTTCAAGCTCTGCTCTTCTAATCATCTCCTGAATCTTTTTCTCCTCTTCCTCTATTCTCTTTTTTAGAATAGTTATCTCTTTTTTATACTCTTCTTCCCTCTCTCCCAGTTCATTAAGGAGAGCATTTCTCTTTTCCTCTTCTTTTGATAGTTTCTCCTTGAGATTCTGAACCTCCTCTCTCTTTGATTCAAGAAGGTTCTTTCTCTCTTCAAGTTCCTCCTTCTCTTTTATAAGTTCTTCCTTCCTTTTTTTGAGGTTTTCAAGTTCAGACTCTGTGAATTTTATTAAAATGTTTAGCATGTTCACTCTGTTTAGAAGTTCAGTTATTGAATCTGCTGTAAAGTATAACTCCCACGGTTCCTCCATGCGCATCTTATACAGAAGGAAGATTCTATCACCTATCTCCTCTTCCTTTCTCTGAAGTTTCATTCTAAGTAAATCAATCTTGCTCTGTCTTAACTCCACCTCTTCAGATAAATCATTTATCTCCTTTTCAAGGTTTGAAAGCTTAACGCTTGTTTCTTTTATCTTGGATTGGATCTCTTCAATTTCTCCAAGAATGGTTTTTTTATACTCTTCAGTTTCCCTTAACTTTCTTTTTATTCTTGTGACTGTGTTTTTAAGTTCATTTAGAATTTTCTTTTCCTCAGTGATTCCCTTCTCACCGTGTACTGAGAAAATGGGGATTATAAGAGAGACGATTAGAATTAGAAGGAGAATCTTTTTATTCATGGATACACCTCTTTCAAATACTTCCTCAGTATAAAGAAGGATACAGTAATGGATGTTATAAGTCCAATGATGTTTACCAAGATGTATGGATTAAACCCTCTTAAATCGTAGAAATTTACCTTTATAAACGGAAGAACCATGTTGAGAAGAGATGAAACTTCAATATAGGATTTATAGAGTAAGAATGAAGAGATTACACCAGATATTAGAGAGAGTACTATTCCCTCTATTATGAAGGGAATCTTTATAAAATTTGGATGAACTCCCAAAAGTTTCATTATTTCAATGTCTTCCCTTCTGTTAAAAATTGAAAGATTTATGTTAACTCCTATAAAAAACACAAAAATTCCTATGAAAATAAAAACAATTATTAAACTTAGTATGGAGAAGGTTTTTATTGAGAATATGAGTTTGTCCACGAGTTCTTTTGAATAAAAGAACCCCTTTATCTCTGGAATCTCATTCACCTTTTCTGTGAGGAGTTTTATTGAAAATATTGACCTTGGTTTTACAAAGAATGTTGGAGGGAGAGGATTTTCCTTTAAATCTGAGAATAGGGACGCATACTCTGGATACTCCTTCTTTAATTCTTCAAGGGATTCTTCAGGAGAAATGTATCTTACATTTTCTACTTCAGGAAGAAGAGAAATTTCTCTTCTTATTTCCTCTATCCTCTCCTCTGTCACATTCTTCTCTAAGTAAAATGAAACCTCTATTCTGTTTTCTATACCCTCTCTTACTCTGTTGGAGTAAAGATAGAAGAAGTAAATCATTCCTATGCTGTAAAGAGAAATGGTTATAACAAGTATCGTTATAAAGGTTAAAAAACCTGCCCTCTTTATGTTTATAAAAGCTTCCTTTATCTCCCTAATTAACACGAGGAAACTTTTCATACACCTTCTTCCCTTCTCTTAAATAGATTATCCTTTTGTTGTATCTTCTAACTATCTCCTCATTATGTGTGCACATAATTATTGTTGTTCCCATCTGGTTTATCTCCATAAAAAGATCCATCAAAGAAAAGGATGTTTTCCAATCCAAATTTCCAGTTGGTTCATCAGCAAGAAGTACAAGTGGAGACATAACCAGTGCTCTTGCTATTGAGACCCTCTGACCCTCTCCACCTGAAAGGGTGTGGGGGAAACTATTTCTCTTTTCGTAGATACCCACATTTTTTAAAGTTTTATCCACTTTTTCTCTTATGTATGAAAATGGATACCCCATGGATTCAAGAGGGAAGGATACATTCTCAAAGACATTCCTTCTCTTAAAGAGTTTGAAATCCTGAAATATCATCCCTATCTTTCTCCTTAAGAGGTATATTTTCTTGTCATATTTTTTAAGAGACTCTCCATTAAAGAAAATTTCCCCACTGGTAGGTTCTATCTCCTTGTGTATGAGTTTAAGAAGTGTAGATTTACCTGCTCCAGAGGGACCAACTATGAATACAAACTCCCCCTTTTTAAC
>JAGGSY010000048.1 GCA_021158845.1 Caldisericia bacterium | reverse complement strand
CAGTATTTATGGGTGAAAAAATCATCCCTCTCTTTAACTATAATGTATAATTCACTTGATGAGATTTAAATATTTTGTTAGTTACTTTTTATGGATATCTCCATGGCTTTTACTGGGAGTTATTGTTTTTATTGTAGCTATAATATTCCTTCTTAAAAACTCAAAAAGGGAAGAGGACGAAGAGGAAGAAAAACTTATAAAAATTGATGAGTTTCATAATGTGCTTCCTCTAATTGATAAAATAGAAGAGTACTTTGATTTAAAAAAGAAATACTGTAACACTTCTTTCCTCTACCTAAAAGAAATCCTATCTGAAATAAAAAATATCTCCAATGAAATTATACCAATTGTTTTTGATGAGTATTTGATCTCTTGCCTTCATGAAATCATAGATAAAATAAATTTTATAGAAAAACATCTTGACGATAGGAACTTTGCATTAGAGGCATTAAAAGATCTGGAAGAAACTTTTGAAAAAATCATGAACTGGTATCATGAGGAAAATGAAGAAATTAGTCTTTGACAGAACAAAATAAATGTATAAACTTTATATGGATGTTAACATATTGTATAATCAATAAGACAGTAAAAAGATTAAGGAGGAATTAAAGATATGAAGAAGATACCGCTTAAAGCCTATGAAAGGAAAACCGAAAAGAAAAGTGATTTAAGAAAGTTGAGAGAAGAAGGATTTGTGCCTGCAGTAATCTATGGTGAAGGAGTAGAGGAAAGTAAGACAGTTTCTGTAGCTCATGGTGAACTTTTAAGATTATTAAGAAAAAGGAGGCACGCAGATTTCCTTATAGATCTTGAAGTGGAAGAAACTAAGGAAAAGTTTATAACACTACTTCAGGATGTTCAATTTCATCCAGTCACTGATAGGATTATTCATGCCGATTTCTATTCTGTTTCCCTTGAAAAACCGATATACGCAAAAATTCCAGTACATCTTGTTGGAGAAGCAAGAGGAGTTAAAGAGGGTGGTGTACTTTACCAGGTTTTACATGAAATTGAAATCGAAGCAAAACCATTAGACCTCCCATCAGTAATTGAGGTTGATGTAACAGAGCTTGAGATAGGAGATTCCGTTCATGTGGGAGATATAAAAATTGAGGGTGATGTGAAAGTAATCACTCCTCCAGAGGAAACAGTGGTAACAGTATCTGAACCAGAAAAAGTTGTGGAAGCAGCCCCTGCAGAGGAAGAGTTAGAGGAGGAAGAAGCCCCCGCTGAAGAGGAAGGGAAGGAAACAGAGGTAAAGGAAGAGGAGAAGAAAGAGGAATAAAAATTCTTTTAACAAAATAGGGAAGGATAGTTTGTATGTCATAGTAGGACTTGGAAATCCTGGAATTGATTATATTGGAACACGGCATAACATAGGTTTTGATTTTATTAATTTTCTTTCCAAAAAATGGAAGATAAAGATAGATATATTAAAGTGGAAAAGCGAAATAGGTGAAGGAAACATTGCTTTTGATGATAAAGAGGAGAGGATAATTCTTGCAAAACCTCTTACATATATGAATCTCTCTGGAGAAGCTGTGAAGGAGATTGTGAGTAATCTAAATCTTCCCCTTGAGAACCTTGTGGTAGTTCATGATGATGTTGATCTTCCACCTGGTGGAGTTCACTTCATAAGGGATAGAGGTGATGGAGGACATAAAGGGGTTAGGTCTATAATACATCATTTAAATTCAAGGGACTTCTTTAGATTAAGGTTTGGAATAGGAAGACCAACAGATGAACTTGATATGGTAAATTATGTTTTATCAGGAGTGCCCTTGAAGGATAAAAAACTTATATCCAAAGCTTTTCTTCTGGGGGAAGAAATCCTAAAAACATTTATAAACTATGGAGAGAAAAAAGCAATCTCAAAGTCTAACAAGAAGGGAATTTATTAATCTCCTCTTTGAAGGAAAGAGCATAAATAAATCTATAGGTGGCATAACAAGGGGAGCTCTTCCGTTTCTAATCTCTTTTCTTTCTCAAAAAATCAGTAAAATAATCTTTGTTACTGAAGAAGAGAATGAAGCTTATGAAATATATGAAGAGTATATAAAT
>JAGGSY010000047.1 GCA_021158845.1 Caldisericia bacterium | reverse complement strand
AAACACCATAGAAATTATTAGCCCCAAAATTACAGCCAGACTAATTTTAAGTTTTTTCATAAAAAGACCTCCTTATCTTTTTATTTATATATATCTCTAATTAAATTCATTATGGAGCAGGATAAGTAATTATAATCTCTCTTGTAAATGGATCCCAATCAACCTTTGCACCGAAAGTCTCCATTATAAATCTTATTGGAACAAAGGTTCTACCATTTATAATAACTGGAGCAACATCAAGGGTTACTGGGAAACCATCAATGTATGCAATTTTACTTCCAATCCTCAAATCTATCCTCTTCATGTTAAATATTATAGAAACCCTTTCATCTCCATAGGAAACATATCTATACTCAACAGTGGCACCAAAAGCCTCTGCTATGATCCTCAATGGAACCATTGCTCTTCCAGATTTTTTATCAATCCATGGAGCAGCCTCAATTTCATGAGGTTCACCATTAACATATACAGTTCTTGAGCCTATCTTTATCTTAACGATGGTCCTCTTTATGTATTTCACAGGTAGATATATATCAGTGGAGTTCCCTGCTTTATCTACTGCTGTAATATGAATTGAGTTATTTCCCTCCATCAAAGTCACTGTGTAGGAGAAAGTTCCATCGGGATTTACATTCACAGGTTGACCATTTATTGTAAGCACTGCTCCAACCTCAACTTCTCCCTTTATAGTTATAGTTGGTTCATAAACCTCCATCCATTTCTTTAAGGATGGGTCAAGTTTTAGATAAGGAGGTGCTGTGTCAAGAGTTATCTTTATAACAACCTCTCCTGTGTTTCCTGCAGAGTCAATGGCTTGAACCTTAAGGGTGTTCAAACCTTGAGATAACTTTACTTTAAGGGTAAATTGTCCTTTTGAGTTTGATGTGGTTCTTGAACCAGAACATGCAACAAGTATTCCCGGCTCTGTAATTCCTGAAATTATTAGATTCTCCTTGTTTGTATATTCTTTCTGAGGCTCAAGGATTGTTATCTTTGGTGGTGTGGAATCAACTTTAAAGGATTTAGTTCTCACAGGTTCAGCATTGTCAATCCCTTTGCTCTTTGAATAGTAGTGAAGGATATGTTCTCCCTCTGGAGCAGTTATCTCTCCCACATAAAGGCTTGGTGCTTCATCATCCCACCAATAGTATGTCTCAACTTCTCCTTCTCCTCTTGCCTCAAATGTAATTCTTGGTTTGGTAATATACCATCCATTTATCCCATCAGGAGCAGATGGGTTAATATGTATGACTGTCACTGGAGTTGAGACAATTTCATATGGTGAAGATGGAACCTCTGTCAAATCCTTTGATGTGTAGAGATAGAGTATATACTTATCAGGTATCTCTGGGTTCTTTATCCCTGCACTTTTACTTATGGAAATATAGACATCTCCACTGGTTACTGGGGCTGAAAGGGTTATTACAAGAAGTCTTCCAATAACTACAGGCTCATGGTATATTGGGAAACCAGATATTTCTATTGCTGCCGGCTGAATAACCGGTGGAAGGTATGTGCCGTTGGGGAACTTTATGTAAATCTTGTCTCCCTCCAGAAGATTCATTGAGATTCTAAAGTTTATTGTGTATTCTGCCTCTTTTCCTGCACTTTGAGGTTTAACCTGAACTTCAACATCCTGTATTGGCGGTGGTGGTGAAAGGGTGAAGGAGAATGATGCAGGGGTTGTCTCTTTAAGGGTTGTTACCTCTATGGAATATGTCCCTGCATTTGATGGATTAATAATCCCGGCATTTGCTGATATCTCAATTTTTGCTGTTGTCTCTGCTGGTATGGGAACTGGTGTTTTAATTGTTATTGTGCTTGAGGATTGATTGACTATGGGAGAAGTAGTAAGTTCTGTATCGTTTATCTTTATCATACCAGATGGGATATTTGCCGGTATCTCTGTTCCTGTTGGGAATTTAATGTTTATATCGTCAGATACATCCAGGGCACCTCTTGTCCCAACTCTAATAATAAGGGTAAAAGAGGCATTCACTCCAGCGGATAGTGGTTCCACACTCAAAGAGAGTATCTCAAGATTGAATCCTCTTTCAACAGTAAATTGAGGTTGATTGGAAATGGGAGTAAAAGTGCCTCCAGCTCCCATAGTCATAAAGGAGAATGTGTAAGTCCCTGGATTATTTGGAATTAAGACATTCTGATATTTAATGGTAATCTTCTTTCCACTTGCCATGGTTTGGATATTTATAGTAAGGGAATTGGTACTCACATTTATAGTACCAAGGGAAACTCCACTTTCAGGGATTACTGAAACAAATCCATTCCCCGAGGGCTGTGTTGTTTGAGGATTGGGAAATCCAGTGGGAACACTCATCTTTATCGCTCCACCTGAGAGATTAAAGGTTGAGGTAAAGGTAAATGTTATATTTACAATATCTCCTGTGAGCGCAGAATCTGGTGTCATTGTGACACTTCCAGATCCATTGGCATTTGTTCCTGTTACTGTTATTCTCTGAGTTGCAGACTCATAATTTTCAGCTGAAACTGTTATATCCCATGCACCTGGCGTTGAATCCTTGTAGTAGAAGGATACTTCATTAGAACCTGATGGGAAAGTTATGGTGGATATTCCCCAGCTTGTTCCATCTGTGGAGAATTTTCCTGTTGAGGAAGTGGTAGTTAGATTAATTGTTATATCCTCTGAGGCAATTAATGGATTACCATCAGGACTTTCAAGACCAATAACTATTGGTTGGGATGCTTCATCAAGATTTATAACCTGTGGCGAAGATTTAAACACAAGTTTATCACCCACTACATTGAAGGCGTTGGATGTGCCAGTCTTTCCAGTGATGGGGTCTCTCACTGTAATAGTGACATTCTCTCCTGGCTTTGTAATAGTTATCTCTCCTGTGAAACTTCCATTCACAAATGGACCAAGGGATGTTGGAAGGATTGAACCAACTCCAAGAGAACAACTCACCTCCACATTCCCTGCAAAGGAGGTAAATGTTGCTCCATCCTCATCCTGTGCAGTAATTGTAATCTCAAAAGGAACTCCCTTTGATTGGTTTCCAATGGTTGAGATTAAGAAATGATCAAGACCCTTTGCCACAGAGAATTCATTGGAGAAGGATTCAACAGATGGAGTTGTAAGAGTAACTTTAAGTTTAACATGATTTCCAGCTTCCCCCAACTTTACATCGCCTGTCCACACACCAGATGTAAAGGTTATAGTGGTTGGTTCAACAACAGTGGAATTTTCTGCAGAGAGAGTTGCACTTCCATTAAAGTTTGTGCATACATTTCCAAACTCATCCTTTGCAGTAATAGTCACTGTGAATGGTATATTAACAGTCTGGGGTCCTATTGCTGAAAACTCAAAAGTATGGACCTCTGCTGGGAGAACTGTAAATAGATTACTCTCTCCTGTATGCCCATCCTTTTCAGCAGTTATCTTTACATTATCTCCTGCACCAGTAAGAATGACCTCTCCAATCCATACACCTCCACTGAAATGACCAGTAGTGGTTGGCGTAATAATTCCAAGATTTACAGAAAGGTTTACCTGATCTGAGAAGTTAGGTATTGTGTAGTCTAATGAATCCTTTGCATATATCTTTATTGTAAATCCTTCTCCTGCTATCTGTGGAGATGAAATTGTATCAAAGACGAAGTGATCAAGTGCCCCATAAACAGAGAATATATTACTCATTCCCATCTTATGAGTGGATGGGTCCTCTGCAAAAATTTGAACAGAAGGATTTGGTGTATTAAGTGTTATAGTTCCAGTCCACTTTCCATCTGTAAATGCTGTTGTAGATATTGGAGTTATTGTTCCAGGTCCAGTGGATGCAGAAAGATTTGCAATTCCATTCCATACGGTTATCAAAGA
Organism: Caldisericia bacterium; assembly: GCA_021158845.1. NCBI lineage: Bacteria > Pseudomonadati > Caldisericota > Caldisericia > Caldisericia bacterium. The sequence goes on along the minus strand of JAGGSY010000047.1, from coordinate 2,440 downwards.
GCCTGCCATATCTCTTGCTGTAATTGTTATCTGGAAAGGAACACCTGCTGTTTGATTGGATATAGGTTCGAACTGGAAATGGTGAAGCACATTGGACGCACATGTGAAGGGATCTGATGTTCCTGTAATTGCACCACTTGTTGCAGTTAATCTCATGTTTGGAGACGGAGTATCAAGGGATATGGCTACAGTTATAGTTCCAAGGTAGAAGTTTGGTGTAGTGTATGTAGCACCACCGTTAACATTTCCACTACTTGCCGATATATCTGCATTACATGTTCCACCGCCATATATTCCCCAAGTATCAGTGTCATCCCATGCACTTATTATATATCCATTCGAATCTTTTGCATATATCGTTACATCAAAGGAGTTGTTTATCGTCTGCGGACCAATGAAGTCGAACTCAAAATGATCCACAGTTTGACTTGCAACTGTAAACTCATTTGAAGTTCCTGAAACAGAAGGATTTGATGTATCATATACAGTTATTGTGTGAATTCCAGGAGTGTTCATAGTTACTGCTCCAAAAGTGTGAGTTCCATTATCATTTCCCGGTCCCGATCCGGTGAAAGTATAATCTCCTGGAAGAACTGCCAAAGAGTCTGTTGATGTGAAATGTATTGTCCCTGTATAAGTAGTTACAGTATTCTCCCACTGATCAACCGCAGTAATCCTCAAAGCATTTTCAGGATGTGCTCCCGGGTCAAATACACATCCAGCAGTTTGGGGACCAACTGGTCTATACTCACCTGTTGCAGCATCAAGGGTATTGGAAGTTACCTTAAAGTGGTGAAGCGGTCCTGGAATCACATTGAAGGTATTTGAAAGGCCATATTTAGATGCAAAATCAGCCTTAAGTTGGACGTTTGTTCCTGACTTATATAGAGTTACATATCCCTGCCACATTCCATTCTGGAAAGTTACACTTGTAGGTTCTATAACATAGTTTGTTGGAACTGTAGCAGAGAGATTTACTGTGGCAGAGAAATTTGGAATCACATTATCAAGGTGGTCCTTAGCATATATTTTTACAAAGAATTGAGTCCCTGCTGTTTGTGGATTAGCCACAGGGTCAAAGGTAAAGTGGTGAAGTCCAGCTGAAACAGAGAAATGGTTAGAATTTCCACTCTTACCCTCAGATGTTGCTGTGATGAATACATCAGGAGTTGGTGTATCAATAGTTACATCACCTTCAAATACTCCATTGGTCATGGTAACAGTATTTGGAATGATATTTCCCACAGATGAAGTTAAAGTAAGTGTTGTGTTTAAGTCATATATAAGATTATGATCCATATCATGAGCTTCAATTCTTATGTGGAATGGAACGCCAGATGCCTGTGGTCCAATAGATGAAAAGTGGAAATGATCAAGTGGACCAAGAACTGAGAAAGCATTGGAAGCTCCAGTCATTCCACTCCCTCCAGCATCAGTAGCTATAATTTGAACGCTGGAGAAAGAGGCATTGACAGTTATATAACCACTCCACTTACCATTTACAAATGGTCCAACTGTTGATGGTGAAACTGGACCTGCTGGATTCAAACTAAGGTTCACATTTCCAAGGAAATTAGTAACGATATTTTCATTTCCATCCCTTGCTGTAATCTCAACATAAAAAGCCTGACCTACTTTTTGAGGAGATGGAATGTATGAGAATGAGAAATGATTAAGTGTTCCCTGAAGGGCAAATGTATTTGATTCACCTGTTGCACTTCCATAAGTTGCAATGAGTTTTACAGCAGTGGAAGGAGTATTGAGGGTGACGCTTCCCGTCCATACTCCATTTACAAATACTACAGGAGAGGGATTTGTGGAAATACCCATTGTGGGAGAGGAAGAAAGCGTTACCTGATTGTTAAAGGAGGTTACTGTTCTTCCTGCAGAATCTTTAGCATATATTGTCACAGTAAATGGAACACCGGCAGTTTGAGGAGAAGGAATCACTGCAAATTCAAAATGATCCACTGTAGAAGTTGAGACTGCAAATATATTTGATTCTCCATATAAAGAATCGTAAGTGGCGTTAGTAACAATATGGTCTGTATGTAATTCTGTAGCCCCAAAGCTTATAAGAGTTGTTCCAACATCGGAATCTCCTGCTTGAACTACAGTACCATATCTATAATTCCCAACATATGTTAATCTTTTATCCCCTACAGAAACAAGATTGTCTCCATCCACATCATCGTATATATATTCTCCATTGTCATAAACTCCATTAGAGACAATATTTTCTGCATGTTTTTCAGTTCCTGCAAAGGATACAAGCGCCAAAGTGTCCGTAGCATCAGAATCTGAGGCGTTTACGAGAGTGTTGGCTCCGTAATTTCTCACAGGAGTAAGTCTTGTATCACCTGCATTTACTGTTGCATCAGCTGAATTATATATATATTCACCATAATAATAGTTTGCATAAAGTTTTGCACCAGAATCT
>JAGGSY010000046.1 GCA_021158845.1 Caldisericia bacterium | reverse complement strand
AGAAACAACTCTTTAACCCTTTCATCCCCTTGACATTATCACAGTATCTGGCACCCAGAGTTGCATTTTTGTGTTTAGTCTTTGGGGTGGCAAAAGAAAAAAATTTTCACGTATGTTATAATAATTCTGTCTTATGAAAAAAGAGAAGGAAGATATTTTAAAGTTTCTGGTTCAAGAAAAGAATGTGTATCTCTCTGATATAGAGGGGAAATTTAATATTCCAAATATAAGAGAGGTCATTGATGACCTTGTTAGAGAGGGAAAGATAAAAATTCAAAATGATGGAAGGGTTGTTCTTACTCCTCTTGGATTACTTGAGGGGAAAAACATTTTGGAGAAACATGAAATATTGGAGAGACTTCTTAAAGATATTGGAGTTAATGAAAAAGAGGCACACAAGGAGGCTCATGAGCTTGAGCATTTTCTTCCAGATGAGGGAAAGGAGAGAATCAAAGGAGTTTTTGGATTTAATCAAGGAGACATTGTTACACTTCTCTCATTGTCGTCAGGGGATGAGGGGGAGATTGTTTCAATAAGGGGAGGAAGAGGGATGGTACAGAGGCTACTTGATATGGGGCTTACACCAGGCACAAGAATTAAGGTTATAAGGAGGGCACCCTTTGGTCCCATTGAGATTTCTGTGAGGGGTTATCATCTTGCTCTTGGAAGGGGAATAGCAGGAAGGATATGGGTGAGAAGAAGGAGATAGTATTTGCCCTTGCAGGTAATGCCAATGTAGGTAAAAGTGTAATCTTTAATCAATTAACTGGTTCAAATCAGATAATTGGCAACTGGCCTGGAAAGACCGTTGAAAGAGCAGAGGGTCTACTCTACTATAAGAACTGTGTAATTAGAGTTATAGATCTCCCTGGCATATACTCATTAACTACATATTCAGAAGAGGAACTTATAACAAGGGAATTTATAGCAAAGGAAAAGCCAGATATTGTAATAAATGTTGTTGATGCAACTCATCTTGAGAGAAACCTCTTCTTTACCCTTCAACTTCTTGAGCTTGAAGCCAATGTTGTTGTTGCCTTAAATCAGATGGATCTAACTGAAAAGTTTGGTTTTGAGATAGACGCTAAGAAACTTGAGAAGATCCTTGGTGTTCCTGTTGTTCCAATGATTGCTGTTCAGGGAAAGGGAATAGAGAAACTTGTTGAGACATGTATCAAAGTTTACAGAGGGGAGATTAAACCAAAACCAATTGATATAAAATATGGAAAAGAGGTAGAGGAAAGGATTGAAAAACTCATAAAAATCCTTCCAGAAGACCTTCCCTATCCTAAAAGGTGGACTGCAATAAAACTTCTTGAGGGGGATCCAGAGGTAAAAAAACTTATAAAGGAGAGAGTGGTAATAGATGTTGTAGAGAAGCTGTCAAAGGAGCTTGAGGATATTCATGGAGAGAGTATATCTCTCATTATTTCTCAGGAGAAGTATAATATTGCAAAGAGAATAACAGACGAGGTTCAGAGGGTAAGAAGGGGAATTAAAAGATACTTTTCAGATATATTTGATAGGGTTCTTTTGCATCCAGTTTTTGGCTACTTCTTTCTCATTTTGAGTGTCTTTCTCATGTTCTATGGAATATTTAAATTTGGGGATTTTGTATCTGGTTATCTTGATATATTTTTTGAGTGGCTGAAGGGTATCTTTTATTCAACATCCATTTCGCCATCCTTAAAGGAGATTCTGTGGGATGGAATTGGGGAGGGAATAGTGGGTGGCATAAGTATTGCTCTTCCATACATTGCTCCATTTTACCTCCTCCTCTCTTTACTTGAGGATTCTGGTTATCTTGCAAGAATTGCCTTCCTCACAGATTCTGTTATGCACACCTTGGGTCTTCATGGAAAGGCATTCCTCCCATTGATTCTTGGGTTTGGATGTAATGTACCAGCAGTTCTTGGAACAAGGATACTTGAGACAAAGAGACAGAAGTTTCTTGCAAGTGTGCTTGCAACACTTATTCCATGCTCTGCAAGGACAATAGTTATTTTAGGTCTTGTTGGTGTATTTCTTGGTTTTAAGTATGTGGTTATAGTTTATTTGATAGATTTTATTGTTATATTTCTTTTGGGAAAACTTCTATCAAGAGTTGTTCCAGGTAAGAGTCTTGGTTTGATAATGGAGGTTCCTCCCCTAAGAAAACCAACCCTCTCTATCGTTTTAAAGCAGACATGGTTCAGATTAAAGGATTTTATATATGTTGCCTTTCCAATAATAGTTATTGGAAGTTTCGTTCTTGAGATTCTAAAGGTCTTTGGTTTTTTAGATGGTTTTGTGGCCTTTATCTCCCCATTTTTCACGAAATTTCTTGGACTTCCTCCATTAACAAGCATAACCCTTATATTTGGAATTTTAAGAAAGGAGCTCACTCTGTTTATGCTTTTTACCCTTTTTGGCACAGAGAAACTCATTACGGTTATGACTCCAAAGCAACTCATAATCTATTCAGTCATTACTCTTTTTTACTTTCCCTGTATTGCAACCTTTGCAGCTTTAAAAAGAGAAATGGGATTTAAGTATGCAGTTCTTATAGCTATTTCTGAAATGATCTTCGCAATTCTTCTTGGAGGAGCGTTGAATCTTATTCTTTAAATAAAGGGCCAGGACTTTTTTCTCCTGACCCTTGGGAGGGAGGAGGGTGAGGGGAGGGTTTCTTCAAGTCGCCCTATGGTGGGCATTGAAGTGACATTAAGTCAGATAAACCCTCCAAAACCAAAATTTTATAACAAACTTCAAACTTGTCAACCCCAAACAGGTGTTTGGTTATTTCCCCTCCTTTTTTCTGATAGCCCAAAAGACTCTCTCCGGTGTAGCAGGAATTTGTTTTATCCTTGCACCAACTGCATCAAAGATTCCATTTGTTATTGCTGGAGCAATTGGAACCATTACAGTTTCTCCAATTCCCTTTTCTCCGTAAGGTCCAAGTTCCTCATATGTCTCAACAGGTATTGTCTCTATCTCTTTTGGTGCATCCTTTATTGTTGGAATTATGTATGTGGAGAAGTTCTCTGTTAGAAAGTATCCATTCTCTATAATTGTATCCTCCATAAGAGCATATCCCATACCCATTACTATTCCACCTTCAGATTGACCTTCAAATCCAATCTTGTTAATTACTCTTCCACCGTCAATTATATTTACAGCTTTTATAAGATTCACTTTGCCTGTTAATGTGTTTACCTCAACAAGGGCTACACTTCCTGAAAAACTGAAGATGTAATGAGGAAGACCAAAGGCACCAGGTATTTTTGTTTTTGATGTTGGGAAATAGAAATGCCCCTCTGTTTTTGGAAGTCTTCCCTTTTTGGAAAGATACTCTCCAAGTTCCTCATAGCTTACTCTTTTTTCTGGATTATCCTTTACAAAGATGACCCCATCCTCTATTTCAAGATTCTTTTCATCTTCACCCAGTATTTGGGAGGTATGTTTTTTTAATAAATCTCTCATTTTTATTCCTGCCATATGGATTGCTCTACCACCTCTGTATGTTCCTGCAGAGGCAGTGGATGTGCCAGAATCAGGTGTAAGATGGGTGTCCCCTGTTATTATATGAATCTTTCTTTCATCTCTCAAGCAGAGTGTCTCTAAGGCAATAAGTTTAAAACTTGTTTGTAAACCCTGTCCCACATCAACATTTCCTGCAAATACATTAAATCCGCCATCCTTCCTCATCTCTATCCAAGCAGACCCATAATCTGGAAGACCAACTCCAAGTCCTGTTCCCTGATATGATATTGCTATGCCAACCCCTCTTTTTATCCATGGTTTATCTGACACTTTTATTTTCTCTCTTTTTTTGTAGATTTCAGATTTCTCAATCTCGTCAAGAATCTCTTTAAGTCCCATACTGGTTTCAATTACACTTCCAATTCCAGTCTCTTCTCCTCTCTTTAAGATATTCTTTCTTCTTAACTCCACTGGATCCATATTGAGTTTTCTTGCAATTTCATCCATCTGAGATTCCATGGCAAAGGTTACCTGATTTACTCCAAATCCTCTGAAGGCACCAGCTACTCCATTGTTTGTGTATATGCAGAAGCCCTCAATGTGTGTATTTGGTATCCTGTATGGACCGCAGGAGTGTTCCACAGCAAGATTTACCACAGGTCCACCAAGAGAGGCGTATGCTCCTGTATCAGCATAGATGTAAACCTCGTTTGCTACAAGTGTCCCATCCTTCTTAACTCCTGTTTTGTATCTTAAGATCATTGGGTGTCTCTTCCAGGAGAAAATCATGGATTCCTCTCTTGAGATAACCATTTTTACAGGTCTCTTTGTGTAATAAGTAAGGAGAGCAAGATGTATCTGTGTTGTTATCTCATCCTTTCCACCAAATCCTCCACCAAGTGGGTTTGCAATAACTCTCACCTTTCTTGGGTCAAGGGCAAGCACTCTTGCAATTTGAATTTGATCTCTAAATGCATACTGCCCTCCACACCATACAGTAAGAAGGTCGGTATCCTCATCGTAGTATGCAACACCAGATTCTGTTTCAAGGTATGCATGTTCCTGTCTTCCTGTTCTATACTCATTTTCAATAATAAGATCTGCCTCACTAAATCCCTTATCTATGTCTCCTTTATTTATCACAGTGTGAAGATGTATGTTTCCCTTTTCATGAACCTTTGGTGAGTCTTCGCTCATAGCAAGGATAGGGTCTTTTACAACAGGAAGTGGCTCATAATCAATTTCTACAAGTTCTCTTGCCTTTTCGGCGATTTCTCTGGTTTCAGCTGCTATAAGTGCCACTGCATCACCAACATATCTCACTTTGTCCTTACAAAGAGCTGGTTGGTCATGCACAACTATGCCAAAACCATTCTCTCCTGGTATGTCTCTCCATGTAAGAACCTTTACCACACCCGGAAAATTTTCAGCTTTTGTTGTATCTATTCTCTTTATTACTGCATGGGGATATTTACTCCTTACAACTACTCCCCACAACATATTTTCAAGGTATATGTCTGATGGATACTTAAGTTTCCCTGTAACCTTCTTGCTGGATAAAATCTGTGGGACTTTTTTCCCAATCCATTTTTCCTTCTTTTCAACGGGTTTTTCAACTTTTATTTTCATATGCCTAACCTCCAATCCCCAATAAGTTCAGAAGACTCTCATAGAGTAGGTATTTTGAGACTTCCCTTCTATACTCCCTTGTTGCCCTTACATCTGTTATTGGGTTTACCTCATCTAAAGCACAGTTTGCAGCTTCAAATATGTAATCTTTTGAATCTAATTCCCTCTCTGTAAGTAAATTTTCACACTTGGTTGCTCTGTTCACCACAGGAGAGACTGCTCCAAAGGATACAAATGCTTTTTTAAATTTGTTATCCTTTTCTCTCTCAAGCTTTACTGCCACACTTGCTATTGAGATTGACATGGCATTTCTCTGCCCCAGTTTATTGAAGAAACCTATTTCATTCTCCTTCCACTCAGGTATTATTATTTTGTAAAGGATTTCGTCCTGCTTTAACGATGTTTTTCCAGGACCAACAAAAAAATCCTTTATATCTATGATTCGTTCATTATTAAGAGATTTTACAACAAATCTTGCTTCAGAGACAACGAGGGCAGGAATTGAATCCCCTGCAGGGGATGCGTTGCAGATATTTCCGCCAATTGTTCCCCTGTTTCTTATCTGGGGTGAGCCTATGGTCTTAACTGCCTCCACAAGCAAAGGAGCATACTTTTTTGTTATCTCGGATTCAATTATCTCTGAGTGTGTTGTTATTGGCCCAATATGTATTTCACCGTTCTTTTTCTCTATACCTCTAAGTTCCTCAATTTCCCCTATATCTATAATGTAGTCTTCTCTGATCAGATTGTCCTTTAATCTGACAATAAGGTCTGTTCCTCCAGCGAGAAACCTTTTCCTGTGCCCGTACTCTCTGGCAAAAAGAAGTGCCTCATTTAAATCCCTTGGTTTCAGATACTCAAATTCCTTCATTTCTTACCCCCACTTACTCTCTTAACAGCTTCTATGATTTTTTTGTAGCCTGTGCATCTACATAGATTTCCAGATAGTCCTTCCCTTATCTCTTCTTCATTTGGATGAGGATTCTTTGATAGTAAGTAGTATGTGCTCATAACCATTCCAGGGGTGCAGAATCCACATTGTATTGCGCCTTCCTCTACAAAAGCTTTCTGAATCTTTGTAATGCCGTTCTTAGATAAACCTTCAATTGTTAAAACATTCTTTCCATCCACCTGAGGAATAAGAACCATACAGGAATTTACACTCCTTCCATTCATTATGACTGTGCATGCTCCACACTCACCCTTTCCACATCCCTCCTTTGTACCTGTAAGGCGGAGATAATCCCTTAAGTAATCAAGTAGAGTTATGTTCACAGGCACCTCATCAATAATCTCTTCCCCATTAAGCACAAAATTTATCTTTATAGTTTTCATTTTTATTTCCTTACAAACTTATGTTCCTTTGAATCCATCTTTTCAATCATATGAATTGCATTTACAGGACAGACCTGCATACACATTGCACACCCAACACACTTATCCTCATTAACCTTTGGAATTCTTGAATCCTCCTTCAATTCTATTGCCATGTGTCCTCCATCTCTACATGATACATAGCAAAGCTCACACCCAACACACTTATCCTCATCAATGTGTGCTTTGACTTCCACTTTTGGAAGTTCCTCGTTGGCAACTATCTTTGGTAGAGTCTTTCCAACAATGTCCATTGGAGATGAAAAATTCATCTCTTCAAGATAGTTGGATAATCCAGATAAGAGACTTTCAATAACCCTAAATCCATAGTGCATTGGAAGTGTGCAGAATTGAACATTACTTGCACCAACAAGCATAATTTCAACTGCATCTCTCCATGAGTATGCTCCGCCATTTCCAGAGACCACTATATCCACATTCTTCTTTATCTCTGCTATTGTCCTTAAAGTTATAGGTTTTATTGCATTTCCAGATAGACCTGAGTAGGAACTCTTCCCAAAGACTGTTGGATACGGCTCAAAGGAGTATATATCAATTCCAAGAAGAGATGGAATTGTATTACTTGCAGTTATCCCATCTGCTCCTCCCCTCTTCACAGCTTCTGCAACCTCCACTATGTCTGTCACCTGAGGGGTTATTTTTATAAGCACAGGAGTGTCTCCTGCTGCCTCTTTCACCCACCTTGTAACCTTCTCCGTTGCTTTCACAGATTGTGCAAGCATCCTTCCAGGGCTCTCCCCCATACTTCCCTGAGGACAGGAGAAGGAACATTCAATAAGGTCCACACCAGCCTTTTTCAATCTATGGACAAGAGTCTGCCAGTCTTCTTTTTTTGCCCCCATTATACTTGCACCTATCATTTTGTTCGGGAATCTTTCCTTAAGTATCCTTACCCTCTTCTCTACCTCATCAATATGATACTTTGATATAAGGTCAATGTTTCCAAGTCCTGTTATTCTTCTCAAGCCTGTTCCAAAGGAAGACATCATTGGATACTTCAAATCAACCTCAGTTCCTTCAACAGATGTTGTCTTAAGAATTGCTCCAGCCCAGCCTGCTTCCAGCCCGTTTATCACCATTTCAAGTTCATCTGTTGGTGGAGCTGCTGATAGAATGAATGGATGCTCAAGATGGATACCAAGAAAATCTATAGATAGATCCTTTCTTCTAAACATCTCTCTTCCTCCTTAAATACTCATCTATTTTTCTCGCCGCAATTTTTCCATCTCCCACTGCCCTTGTAATTGTGTCTCCTCCGTTTACCACATCTCCTCCTGCAAAAACTCCAGGAATGCTTGTCATAAAATTCTCATCAATCTTTACTACACCCTTAGCCCTTTCAAGTTCTGGGAATAGATTCTCCATTTTCTGGCCTATGGCAATTACAACAGATGTAAGTGGTATTATAAACTCACTTTTCTCTATCCTTTCTGGTTTCCTTCTTCCAGATTCATCCCTTTTTATAAGTTTTGCCTGACTTACCTTTATTCCCGCTACATTACTTTCTCCAACAATCTCTTCAGGTATTGACTGGAAGTAAAAATTCACACCAATTCTTTTTGCTCTTTCTATCTCTTCAGGAAATGCCTTCATGTCAGTGAGTCCCCTTCTGTATATTATTAAAACCTCCCTGTCAGGAGACAGAGTTTTGAGTGTATTTGCTATTTCTAAAGCTACATTTCCTCCTCCTATAATTCCTATTCTCTCCCCAAGATCTGGTAAGTTTTCCCCTCCCTTTATCTTTCTTAAGAGATTCCTTGCCTTATACACCCCTTTAAGTTCAATTCCCTTAATTTCAAGTTCTGTTTCTTTTGTAAGCCCAGTTGCTATAAACACTGCTCTGTATTTGTCTAATAGTGGTTTTACCTCTTTGACCTTCTCTCTCTTAATTTCGTGGACGAAGTTTCCGAAAACAAAGTCAATGTCTTTTTTTGTAACTTCCCTTGGGAGTCTTTCTTCAAATATCTCCTGAACTGGAATACCCCCTAATTCACCTTCTTCAAATACAACTGGTTTGTATCCCATTTTTCTTAGTTCAAAGGCACAGGAAAGACCAGAGGGACCTCCTCCAATTATTGCAACCTCCTCTTTGTCCATAGGTGGAAGAGAAAGGTAATCTTCCACATCAAAGTTATCTGTGAGGAATCTGTGAATTTCCCTTATGTTTATGGGTGAGTCAATCTTTGCTCTTGTGCATGCGCTCTGACAGAGCATCTCTGTTGGGCAAACATATCCCGCTGTGTTTATAAATGCGTGGCTGGATCTAACCATCTTTGTTGCTCCAATGAAGTCTCTGTTTCTCACCATAAAGAGGAACTGCGATATTGGAAGATGGGCAGGGCACTTCTTTTCACATGGAGCATCATAACAGAAAAGGCACCTCTCTGCCTCCATCACAACCCTTTCCTCATCCATCATACTAACTATCAAGCTTTTCTCCATTCATCACCCCTTAAATCTTTTTCTTTAATAATAATTTAGAATATATTTTGATGCAAGATACAGTGATTAAAATCTGTGGTAGAATTTAATTGTATCAGGTTTAGGGAAAGCGGTGAAAGTCCGCTGCTGTCCCGCAACTGTGATGGGGGAGCATCTACTCTTAAGCCACTGGGGAAGACCTGGGAAGGCTTAAGAGATTAATTTGCGTTATCACCCCTAAGCCAGGAGACCTGCCTGATACAAAATCACCTTCCGCCTTCGCGGAAAGGAAAGGAGGTGCATGAATGAAAAAATTGATCTTAGCCCTACTTCTTATCTCACTTCTATTTACCATTACACCTAAGAAGATTTCCTATTCACACGAGATCAGTTTGACACTTAAAATTGGATCAACTAAAGCTTATTTAAATGGAGAGGAGTTTAATCTCTACTTCGCCCCATTCATCAAGAA
>JAGGSY010000045.1 GCA_021158845.1 Caldisericia bacterium | reverse complement strand
GATTTACCAAGGGATATAGTGAGAGAATACAATATAAAAGAGGTTCCTTTCTACCTCTACTTTGAAGGGGAAGAGGATACGATGTACAAGGAGAATGTAACTATAACTCCAGAAGAATTCTACAGAATCATGAGAAAAAAGAAGAAACACCCAAGAACAGCTCAACCAAACATGGAAGATTATCTACCTGTATTTGAAGAAGTTATAAAGGAAGGAAAGGACAAAATCATTGTTATGACCTTAAGTTCAAAGTTCAGTGGAAGTTTCCAATCTGCATCTCTTGCAAAGGAGGAATTAAAGAAAAGATACCCTAATGTGGAGGTTGAGATTATAGATACAAAATCTGCAACCTTTGGAGAGGGAATACAACAGATAACAGCAGCAAAAATGATAAGAAAGGGTGCTTTAAGCTTTGATGAGATTGTTAAGAAACTTAAGGAGATTAGTGAGAAAACAAATGTAATTTTTACTGTGGAAGATTTATACTTCTTTTATCTTGGTGGAAGATTGGGAAAGGCATCTGCACTTATGGCAAATTTTATGAATGTTAAACCAGTTATGGAGATAAAAGATGGGGAGACCACTCCCATAGAAAAAGTGAGAGGTAGAAAAAAGTCACTTGTAAGGATTGTAGAGATAGCAAAGGAGAGGATAAAGGATATAAATAAACTTGTTATTGGTTCACCACATGCAGATTGTAAGGAAGATCAGGATTTTCTATTAAATCTATTTAGAAAAGAAACTGGTTATATGGGACCAATATACACAAGAATTATGGGAACAACCATTGGTGCACATCCAGGACCGGGAACAACTGGCCTCTGTTTCTTTGAGGAAGATTTAGAGGGACTTATTTAGCTGAATGAAACTCATCTCATATATTTATCAGGGTATAGTCTTCTCTCTTCTAAGGAAAGAGGAGAAGGAGAAAGCACTTAATCTATTAAAAAGGTTAAGAAAAAAGGGGCTTCTAACCTGTAAAACCTATGAAAAATATGGATTTCTCCTCATAAGAGAGGGAAGTTTAGATGAAGCAGAGGAGGTGTTAAAAGAGGGGGTAGAAAAATTTAAAAAATGTAGAGGTATCTTTAGACTCTTAAAGGAAGTTTACATAAGGAAGGGAGAAATAGAAGAAGCCACAAAAGTTATTGAGAAAGCAAAGGAAAACAATCCAGAAGTTTACTGGTACGATATAATACTTGGAGATATATACTACTATGAAAAAGGGGATATTGAAACAGCTCTTTCATACTATATGAAACTTCTTGATAGAGACGATGTTCCACTCACAAGGGATATAAAATCTCCTGCAAGATACCTATTTAAAAGGCTCTCAAGGATTTACTATAAACTTGGTGATTATGAGAAAGCAACTTGCTTCTACAAAAAATTTTATGAGCTCAAACCCTCAAATTTCTATGAAAAGGATTTCTTTTTCTTTGGAGACGCCCTTTTTAAGCTTGGAAAAAAGAAAGAGGCAGAAGAAATCTTTAAAGATGGAATAAAGAGGAGGCGTGGAAACATCATAAAGAAAAGGGTAAGAGAGCTTGGATTAAATCTTGGTGAGCCTGATGAAGTAAAGGAGAGGAAAGATGCAGAGAGGATACCAATCAAAACACCACTTATTACAGAGAGGACAGACCTAATAGATTTAATAGATGAACTTACAAAGGATAAGAGAAGAAAAGGGGATATAATAACAGTTGCATCTTCTGTTTCAGCAATATCTCAAGGAAGAGTCTATTCTGTTGAAACTATAGATGTAAAATTTTTGGCAAAGATTCTTTCAAAGTTTGTCTCAAGAAACAGGAATACTCCCTTTGCAACCACTGCTCCACTTTCAAATCCATATGCAATGCAGGTAGCTGTGGAGGAAGCTGGAGTTTTCAAAATTCTTCTTGCTTCCTTTGTAGGCTTTATTGGAAAACTATTGAGAAAGAAAGGGTGGTTTTATATTGTTGCTGGAAAGAATGTGGCACAGATTGATGATATGCCAGCCTCCATGCCTCCATATGACTACTATGTTATCCCCGGTCCAGAGAATCCTGATGGATTATGTGAAGAGATAAAGAAGAAGACAGGATGTGAGACATGCATTGTTGATGCAAACGATCTTGGAATAGCATGGGTTGTGGGAAAAAGCAGTGGTGTTGATAAAAGTTGGGTTGAGGATGTTATGAGCGATAATCCTGCAGGAAATGAAGACTGGCAAACTCCCATAATAATTCTAAGAAAGAAACCTTAAGGATTTAAAAGTTCATCTGGTATTTCCCTTTCAGGCAGTATCTTTTCATCTATTATCTGGGAGAGTGTCTTACTGTATTTCCCTGTTTTGTCTTTGGAGTGTAGGAAATCAAGAAATTTATAGAAATACTCTGCCTGACTCTCTACACTGTGGGTTACAACTCCATAGACACCAGAATCAAGAGAGTTAAAGACATCCTCTGCAAGTTTCTCTCTCTGTCTTGTGGTTATCTGATAATGTGCAAGCCACTTCCTCTTAATCCCATTCACTTTGCCAACAAGAACAAATTCATTTATTCCCTTTTTAGGATCAGAGGCGTCTCCAACTCTTATAACCTCTCCAAAGTTTGCAAAACCTGAGCATGTATCGTATATAATCGCGTCAGGTAAACAGTTCTTATCCTTTTCATCATTCATACAACCTGAATGAATATCTGGATTTATCATCTTTAATTTTGAAATAAGATCCTTTAATGTACCAAGATATGGTTCAGAGAAACCTTTTCTTTTTATTCTCTCCTTCTTTGCCACATCCTCTGGATAGTTGGTGTAGCCATCCCAGTTTCCATGATAAATGCTGTGATGGTGTGCTGCTATCTCGTGTCCCTCCTCCTTCCATCTCTTCACCTCAGCGAGCCTCTCTTTGTTTTTTGAGATGTAATCTGCCCACTGAGGAGAAAACATCAAAGTAAGTTTTATATTGTATTCATTAGCTTTCTTCACCATCTCTCTTAAAACAGAGAAAGACTCCTCTATCCTCTTTTCTCCCCCTGGCATGTTGAAAGGCTCGTTGTGGATGGCTATAAAATAGTAAGGGACATGGGAAGTTTTATTATTTAAAAGTTTAAAAAGGAAATCCCTTGTCCATGTTTCTATATCCTTTAAGTGTCTCCATGGAGCATGACCCTCCCCTTCAATGGGATGAAACTCATTAAAGATACCAAGTTCATCAAGTTTGTTTTTAAGTTCTTTCGCCATTTCAAAGGGAACAACCTTATCCTCTGTTCCGTGAATAATAAGGAGAGTAGGATCAGTCTGTTTTATCTCATCGAAGTCAAAAAGTGCCCCCCATAGAGAAATTACTGCAAAGATTCCCTCTTTATTCCAATCATCTGTATAGGCAAGGTGAAGGGATGTTATGGCTCCAGCTGATGAGCCACCAACAGCAATATGATTAACATCTATCCTGAACCTATCACTATTCTCTCTAAAGAAATCCACAGATTTTCTTGCATCCTCCACAGCATCCTTTATTGCTCCCTCAAGATCTTTCTTTGGTCTCTTTCTCAATCTATAGTTAATGGAAGCAGTGACATAACCTCTCTTTGCAAAGTATTTGCAAAGTTCAACAATTTTTACATTGTTTTTATCTCCTGACTTAAATCCACCTCCATGAATCCATATAATAAGCGGTCTCTTATCCTCACTATTCCCCTTTGGTTCATAAACATCAAGTTTAAGCTCTATTCTTTTACCTGTATAATCTACACTTTCTCCATAAACGATATCTTTCTCAACACGAACTTCACTAAAAATTTCATCATAATAGCGAGTTTTTTCCTCATCCTTGGGAATTTCATTATCCTGAGGAATACATGAAGAAAGAATAAGAATCAACACAAGAGAAAAAATCACACCATATTTCAGTTTCATAAACTATCACCTCCACATAAAAATACAAAAATTTAAGAATTTTGTTTCATGGAAATTATTAGAGGAGCTTTTTTTTGACTATGGAAAAAATTTCTTCTCCAATCTCCTCCTTTGATCTACTTCCATCAATCACATAGATTCTCTCTGGATACATCTTTGAAAGGATTAGATATCCATTCCTCACCCTCTCAAGAAAGTTAACCCCTCTCTTTTCAATTCTATCAAGGTCTCTCACTCTCCTTAAAGATTCCCTTGGAGAAATGTCCAATAAAAAAGTTATATCTGGATCAAGGAGAGTTATCTCTCTGTGCACCTTCTCTATAAATGATATGGAAACTCCTCCTCCATAACCCTGATATGCAACTGATGAGTCTTTAAATCTCTCTGAAATAACGATTTTACCCCTCCCTATCTCCTCTATAATTCTTTTGATATGTGTATTTCTATCTGATGCAAAGAGAAGAAACTCTGTTAATGGATCAATCTCACCGTCAAAATTTAAAAGTACATCCCTTATCCTCTTCCCTACATCTGTCCCACCAGGCTCCTTTGTCCAGAAGACATCAAAACCCAATCCTTCCAGATTTTCCTTCAGTATTTTTGCCTGAGTGGATTTACCACACCCATCAATACCCTCAAAGGTTATAAAAAAACCTATTTTGGAAATATTATCACGCATCTAAATGGCTCCTCTCCTTGACTTTCAGACCTTAAACCAAACTCTCTTATAATTTTATGCTGTATCTTTCTTATATCTGCCGGGGCAGGATAGAGAGGATAAGGTTTTCCTGTGGCAAGGACCTCTCTTACTCCCTCCTCTATCTCTTTTATGTAGTCCCTCTTCTTGTCCAAAAAAGTATTCCTTAAATCAATGCATAGTTTTCTAATCTGCTTCTTTGTATTAGATTTAACCCTTAAAACCTCTATTCCCCTCTTCTGTGCCTCCCTTACAAGTCCTGGATTTCTCCTCTCCTGAGTTTTTGATATTATCAGTGCTTCAGCTTCATCAAGGTCATTAACAAACTCCCAATCAAGCCCCACTGATCTCAAACCCTGTTCAAGATAATCTCTTGAGACACCATATGTGAAGATTCTCAAAGGTTTGTATTTGGGAAGCTTCTCTATCTCCCTCTCAGACTTTATCTCAATCTTCCCTCCCTCCTTTCTCCTTCTTATCTCAGGATTTAAAGGATAGCCGCGTAAATACTTATCCACAACCTCTGCAACATCATAGTAAACTGCAAGGGTGTCTCTATCCCTTATCTCCACAAGAATATCAAAGGAGGGTGGTGAGGACCTTTCAAGCACAGTCTTCTGTGTTCCTCTCCTCTGCGCCTCCTCATCACCAAGTATAACTGTTGTAATTCCTCCGAGAAGGTCGGAGAGAACAGGGTTTATAAGTAAGTTATCAAGGGTATTTCCATGGGCAGTGGCAATGAGTTGCACTCCTCTCTCTGCAATGGTTCTACATGCCTCAGCTTCATCCTTTCTTCCAATCTCATCAATTATTATCACCTCAGGCATATGGTTCTCAACAGCTTCTATCATCACATCAGCTTGAGTTCTTCCAAATGGAACCTGCATCCTTCTTGCCGAACCTATGGCAGGATGAGGTATGTCTCCATCTCCACCAATCTCATTTGAGGTATCAACAACAACCACTCTCTTCTTTAAGTCGTCACTTAAAACCCTTGCAGCCTCCCTTAAAAGAGTGGTCTTTCCTACACCAGGACGACCCAAAAGTAAAATACTTTTCCCTGTCTCAAAGAGGTCCCTTACAATATCTATGGTTCCATATATTGCTCTTCCAACTCTCAAAGTCAGACCAACAATATCTCCCCTCCTGTTTCTTATACAGGAGATCCTATGAAGGGTTCTTTCAATACCTGCCCTATTATCTCTGTCAAATTCACCAACTCTACTCCTTACATACTCTATATCCTCACGGGATACAGGTTGATCAGATAGATACTGGAAGGAATCAGAGAATCTCGCCTCAGGTCTCCTTCCAAGATCAAGCACAACCTCAATGAGGTTTTCCCATCTATTCAATCTCTCCAGCTCCCTCCTCACATGTGGAGGGAGAACTGACATAAAAGCTTCCTTTTCAAACTCACTCAGTTTTTTTAATTCCTCTTCTCTTGTCATCTTTTTCTTCCTTCCCAGAAAAATTTCTCAATATCATCTATAACCTTTGAGAGATTTGAAAATAGATTGTTCAAATCAAACTCCTCTGTGTTTAATCTATAAACCGGACATAGATTAAATCCATCTATCCACTCCTCGTAAGCTTTGTTTAATCTCTTTAAATAACTTAGCTTTATACTCCTTTCGTAAACTCTTCCTCTCATCTCTATCCTCTTTTTCAAAACCTTAACTGGGGCATAAAGATATATGAGTAGATGAGGCGATGGAAAATCCCTTATCACTCTATTGTAAACCTCTCTATATAAATTATACTCCCTTTTTGTTAAAACAAGTTTTGCAAATATCTCTGCATCCTCATAGATGGTTCTATCTATTATAAAGGAATCTGAACTTTTCTCAATTTCTTCAAGTATCTTAAGGCGGGATAGGAGAAAAAAGAGCTGGGAGTGGAGCGCCCACCTCTTTGGATCCTTATAGAAGTTTTTTAAAAATGGATTCTTGTCCTGAGGTTCAGGAACAATGGAAAATTTCCACTTCTTTGAAAGTATCTTTGCCAGTGTGGATTTTCCAACCCCAATATTTCCACATATGGCAACAACAAATTTTCCCATACTCTAATTTTAGTAGGTTTTTAGAACTTTTCAAAGGATACAACCTCTTCAAATGGTTTCCTTTTCTTTTTAGGAATTTTCTTTTCCCTCGGATATCCAAGGGTGAGGAGTGCAACTACCCTTACATTTTCTGGAATTTCAAGGAGTTCCTTAACAAGCTTTTCATTAAAATCACCTATCCAGCATGTTCCAAGACCAAGATGAGTTGCCTGAAGGGTCATGTGATCAAGAGCAATGCCTATATCAAGGATGGCACTGTCATACCACCCACCCATAAGGAAACCATCTCTAACCTTACAGGCAACAATAAGGACAGGCGCCTCAGCAATGAATTTAGCCCATGTGGTTGGCTCTGCAATCTTTTTTCTTATCTCTTTGTCTCTTACAACTATAAACTTCCATGGCTGGTAGTTGCATGCAGAAGGTGCAAGCCTTCCAGCTTCAAGGACTTCCCTTAATTTTTCCTCCTCCACATCCTTATCAAGGTACTTTCTTACACTATACCTCTCAACTACCTCTTTTAAAATCAACTAAATCACCTCCTTTATTCCTCTAAAAGTGCCTCTATATACTGCTCAAGTTTTGCCTTTAAATCTGGCACAAGTCCCTCTATCTCTATAACTATCCTTCCCTGTTTATCAATGAGAACAAACCTTGGAATTCCCCTAACTTTATACATCTCTGCAACACTAAAGGCATCTATAAGTATTGGATAATCCATGTTGTTTTCATTAACATATTGAGTAACCTTATCCATATCACTTTCCCCGTCAAGATTTATTCCCAAAGCCACAAAGCCCTTTTTATGATACTTATTGTAGATTGAAACTATTATTGGAGTTGATCTTCTACATGGACCACACCATGTAGCCCAGAAATCTAAAAGAACAACTTTCCCTTTAAGATCCGATAGAGTTACAGCTCCACCATCGAGGGTAGGTAATGTAAAATCTTTTGCCTCTTTTCTGTTCGAAGTGTCAATCTTTGGTTTATTGGTGCCCCCTGATGAACATGAAACAAGTAAAACAAGGAGGAGCACTACAATTATAAGTCTTTTTATCATTTCTTTCTCCTCTTTTTCTTAGATATTTTTCTCTCATTAAGGATTTTCTTGCTCCATCTTTTTGCATTGTAAAATACATACCAGAATGGAAGCATAATTGATAAAGCATACACTATAACTCCTATTATGTTTAAAACTAAAAGTGTGCTGGAAGATGGATTTATCTTTTCAAATAGAGGCAAAAGAATCCTAAATGAAAGAGTATTCTTTAAAATTATGCCTATGATTAGGGAGGTTAAACCTATGGGAATAAATGATAATCCAGTAGTTAAACCTTCGGAGAGAAATTCAGATGGTTTCTTATCCTTCCCTTTTTTCACCTCTCTCCCAACAAGGGAGAAGAAGTGGGATCCAACAGATACAAGATAAACAAGTATTACTACAAGAAATGGAACTCTCAAGGAAAATACCTTTATGTCTTTAAACACTTCTCTTAATATAAAGAATAGAATTATAAGATGGGGTATGAGAATAAATACAACAAAGGTTACTATCTTTCCCCACAGAGCTTTTATCTTTGGGAACTTTTCCCTTATTATCCTGTACATAAATACACTGAAGTAGATAAGGACAAAGAGACCTGCCGCAAGGGAGATGAAATATCCAAAGGCTTCAAAGATATTGGCAGGGAAAGTCGAGAAATAGACCGAAAATCCTTTAACTGTTTTTTCTGGAAGGTTGAGGGCAGTTAGCGTTCCTCTCCCTGTAAAGAGGTAGGTAAACCTCTTCATATTTTCAATAAAGAAGTAGGAGATGTAGAATAGAGGAATTCCAACCCATGAGAGAAATATGTTTCCAAGAAATACAAGAGCTCCAAAGACAATGGAAAAAATAAGATAAACAACTGGATTTTTAAGAAAGGCAAACTTGTTAAGATAGGTCTGAGTCAGAGAGAGTGTCTTTAGTCTTAAAATAAACTCAGGGCTTTGATTTACAGAGGGAGTGAGAAAGGCAACAAGAAGGAGAAAAATCATAAAATTGACAACAAACAAAAAATGAGGATGAAGAGAATATACTTTAAGTATAAAATCCTCAATATGCTTTTTCATGTTCAGTCCTCCTTAAGGAATTTATCCTTCATATTATACCATAAGGGAGATGTTATATAATTCAGTATGAGAATAAAGGAGGAAAGAATGAGAACATTTCTTGCTTTGCCCATAAGGGAAGATGTAAGAAAGAAAGTGAATTCCTTTGTAAAGGAAGTCTCAAAAAGGATAAAGTCAAAGGTAAAGTGGGTTGAGGAGGAGAATCTTCACTTCACCATATTTTTCTTTGGAGAGATTGATAAAAGAGAGGTGGAAAGGATAGAGTCTGTAATAAAAGAAAAGACTCATCTTTTAAAGAAGTTTAATGTAAGATTGAATGGCTTATCCTTTTTCCCAAATGAAAGAAGGGTAAGGGTTGTGTGGATTGGAGTAAAGGAGGGAGGTGACGAAATGAAATCCATATACAGGGCTCTTTACCCGGAATTTAGTAGATTCTTAAAGATAAGAAAGGAAAACTTCGTACCACATCTCACCATTGGAAGGGCAAAATTTGGACTGAGTGATAGTGAAGTGAAACTTTTGAAGGATGGAAATCTGATAACACCATTATTTAAAATGGATAGATTGATTCTATTTGAATCAAAACTTACCCCAAATGGTCCAATTTATACTCCTCTTAGAACCTTTCTCTTTAAATGAAAAAAATAAGTTATAATTTATTTAGAGAGAAGGAGGAATTATGAAGGTTTTAAAAGAGAAAAGGATAAAGGATAAGATTATTCAGGTGGTTAGAGGAGATATTACAAAGGAAGAGGTTGATGCAATAGTTAACGCAGCAAACAGGTATCTATCACATGGTGGTGGTGTGGCAGGAGCCATTGTAAGAGCTGGAGGTTCCATAATACAGGAGGAGAGCAATAAAATCATAGAAAAGAACGGACCTCTAAATACAGGGGATGCCGTGATAACAACTGCTGGAAGTCTTCCATCAAAGTATGTGATACACACAGTTGGTCCTGTCTGGGGAGAGGGAGACGAGGAAAATAAGTTAAAGAAGGCTATTTTAAGTGTTCTGAGGTTGGCAACGGAGAAAAAACTTGAAAGCATCTCAATACCTGCTGTAAGCTGTGGGATATTTGGTTTTCCAAAGAAAAAGGGAACAAAAATAATATACGAAACTGTAAAGGAATTTTTAGAAAAGGAAGAAACCAGCCTTAAGATTGTAAGACTGATAGGGATAGGAGAGGAGATACCCCATCTTTTTGCTCAAGCAATGGATTAGGAAGGTGGATTTATCTCTACTGGCTTATTCAAATCTTCAAGCACAAAATTAACTTCAGTAGTAACTGTTTCCCCCTCCTCATTAAATCCTTTATCAACAACAGATATCTTTCTTATAATTCCACTTTCCTCGCCAAGATAGACAAAACCACTTGATTTGGAGAATACATCCTCCCATTGAATTTTAAACACAGCACACTTCTCATCGTCGAAGGTTGCTTCCTTCAAGAATGAGAAGGAAGATGGTTCAGCCTTCATGATGAAGAAATCCATCATATCTGAAAGTCTTAAAATTGGAATGTTCTCTGATTCTTCCTTTTCAATCTTTTTAAACTCCTTATCCTTTCCATCTCTTAAATACACATAATCCTTAAGTATATAAACTTCTGTAAATGATGTATTTTCTCCCTCCTCTTCAGACACAAAATGGACTCCCTTTCCAAGTGCGTATGAGAGTTGGATTGAGAATGTATCCTTTTTACCATCAGCTTCACTCTCAATAGAATACTTCGCATTATAACTTTTAAGGGTAGATGCCCTTTCCTTGAAATTCTCCACCAGTTCACTGAATGTAAAGGGTTCAAGGGGTATTTCTATAACTTGAAGACCAAACTTTGAAGGGAAAGTTTCCTCAAATGTTTTGTATCCAGGTTTCTCCACTCTTATTACCTTCTTCACAGGTGGAGAGAAGGCTCTAAATTTTCCATCCTTGTCTGTTTCAAGTTCTGTAAGTTTATTTATTGTTACCCTTGCACCACTTAAAGCCTTCCCTGTTTTAGAGTCGTAAACAACTCCCTCTATATGGTTTGCTGTAAGAAAATAGAAGAATCCTCCAACTACTATCAAAACAACTATTAATAAAATAATCCATCCCTTTTTACTCATCCTTTTCCCTCTAATTTTTTAATTATTGTTTTGATCCATGAAATAAAATTATCCCATGGATTTCCAATCTTTATATCTTTATTATACAATTC
>JAGGSY010000044.1 GCA_021158845.1 Caldisericia bacterium | reverse complement strand
GTTTTCACTCACATTCTTTCAGTCAAATCATGAGGGAGAGATAATAGATAAAATTCAGGAGGGTAAAAATTTTGATGGAATAATAATAAACCCTGGTGGATATTCACATACAAGCGTTGCCATAATGGATGCCATAAGAAGTATTGATACCCCTGTTATTGAGGTTCATATATCCAATGTGTTTAAAAGAGAAGAATTTAGACACAGGATTATAACAGGAAGAGCTGCAAATGGAATAATAACAGGTCTTGGATATGTAAGCTACCTTGCAGCACTTTATGCTTTATATATTATGCTGAATGGTGAGGCTATCCCTTGAGGAACTTAAGCTTTTCTACATCCTTCTCATCAACTATGTACTTGGATTCTATCTCTTTCTCTGTTTTTACTTTCTTTCTTATGTTTTCTTCCTGGAGAGCTCTTATGGATAGTCTCATTTTTCTCTCTTCAGGTCTCACTTCAACTACCTTTGCTTCAACTTCCTGTCCAAGCTGAAGGGCATCTTCTGGCTTCTTAATTCTCTTTAGGGAGATCTGTGATATATGGATAAGGCCGGTGATTCCCTCTTCTATTTCAACAACTGCTCCAAAGGGTAGGAATCTTATAACCTTTCCCTTTACAATTGTTCCAGGTGGATACTTATCCATTATGTTTTCCCATGGATGAGGTTTTGCCTGTCTTAGAGAGAGTGACACCCTTTCATTCTCTGGATCCACCTTAAGTATCTTTACTCTAACTTTCTGCTTCTTTCTCACAACTTGTCTCGGTGGTTTTCTTGGTCCCCATGTAAGTTCAGAGAGATGGATTAATCCTTCCACGCCCTTTCCAAGATCCACAAAAACTCCAAACTCTACAATTCCTACCACAGTTCCAACAACTATTTCCCCTTCCTTCTCTTTAAGTTCATTGAAGTACTCTTTCCTTTCCCTTTCCTTTTCTTCCTCAAGAATTACCCTTCTTGAGCATATTACTTTCCTTATCTCTCTATCAAACTCAATAATCTTTACAGGAAGTTTTTTTCCTACATAATTTGGAAGCTCCTTTCTCCTTACAATATCAAGTTCTATCTGCGTTCTTGGAAGGAATGCAGGAATTCCAAGGTCAATAAGAAGACCACCCTTTACAACCTTCGTGACCTCTCCCTCAAGAGGTTCCTGATTCTCATATGCCTCTTTAAGCCTTCTCCACACCTTTTCATAGTCAGCCCTTCTCTTTGAGAGAACAAGGTCACCCATTGGTCCCTCTGTTCTAACCACATAGACATCAATTTCTTCACCCTCATGGACAACCTCTTTGGCAGAACTGACCTTTGCTCTTGTTAATTCTTTAAGTGGAATGAAGGTTTCTGATTTTCTACCAATGCTTACAAGTGCTCCATCATCATCAACCTTAACCACTATTGCCTTTATAATCTCACCTCTTCTCAACCTCTTTGGTAGATAATCCTCTGTAATCTTTCTAAGACTCTCTTCGTTCTCCTCTCCTTTTGTTTCCTCTGCCTCCATCTCCTTAATGATATTCTTTATCTCCTCTTCTCCAGACTTCTCCTCTTCCTTAACTTCCTCTTCCTTTTCTTCCTCTTTCACCTCTTCCTCTTTCACCTGCTCTTCCATCTCCTCTTTTCTTTCCTCCATCTCATCCTCCTTTTAACTTAAATTTTCCTTTGCAATCCCAATTAGCCTATCAAAGGCTTCCTTATCATGAATTGCAATCTCTGAGAGCATCTTTCTGTTTAAAGATACTCCACCCTTCTTTAAACCATAGATAAACCTTGAGTATGATAAACCCTTTCCATCCAGTGCAGCACTTATTCTTGTAATCCACAGTCTCCTAAACTCTCTCTTTTTCAATCTTCTTCCAACATATGCGTATTGGAGAGCATGTTCCACCTGTTCTCTTGCAACTCTATATCTAACAGAGGCTGCACCTCTAAAACCCTTTGCCATCTTTAAAATCTTTTTTCTTCTCCTTCTGGTCGTTGGACCACCTTTTACCCTTGCCATCTTTACCTCCTCTTCAATCTAAGACCAATGAGTCTTCTCACCCTTGCCACATCATCCTTGGATACCTCTCTTGGCCTTATCTGAGTAACCTTCTTCCTTGAAGTTTTTTTCTCAAGATGGTGAGAATGACCACACCTTCTTCTAAGGATCTTCCCAGATCCAGTTATTTTAAACCTCTTCTTTGCTGTTTTTGGTAGTTTTAACTTCGCCACTCTTCTTTCCTCCTTCCTTTTTCCTGTTTGGGCTCATAAGAGCCTCTATCTTTCTACCCCGAAAAATAGGTTTCCTCTCCACTATTCCAAGCTCTGAAAGCTCATCAATAACCCTATTTACAACATCAAACCCTTTACTCTTGTGGACAAGTTCCCTGCCCCTGAATATCATGAGGATCTTTACCTTATCCCCATCCTCAAGCCACTTTTTAGCCTTCTTTAACTTGAAACCAAGGTCAGCTTCTCCTATAAATGGCCTCAACTCCATTGTTTTAACATCAAAAGATGCCTGTTTTTTCTTTGCCTCCTTCTGTTTTTTCTTCAGTTCGTACTTGTACTTTCCAAAATCCATTATCTTACATACTGGTGGTGATGCATTTGGTGCAACTTCTACAAGATCAAGCTCCCTCTCTTCAGCGATTCTTAAAGCTTCATTAATGGGAAGAATACCTAACTGCTTACCGTCTGGATCAATAACCCTTACAGTCCTCGCCCTTATGCGTTCGTTAACTCTAATGGGCTTCTCTTTAATGGCTAATCACCCCCCTCTCAGATTCTAAACTCACTC
The DNA here is from genome assembly GCA_021158845.1 of Caldisericia bacterium. Lineage (NCBI taxonomy): Bacteria > Pseudomonadati > Caldisericota > Caldisericia > Caldisericia bacterium. The sequence continues at coordinate 16,222 of JAGGSY010000044.1, read as the reverse complement.
TTTGCTCTCTACCTCCTTTCTAAGTTTTTCTATTAACTGTTCAAGGGAAACCATTCCAAGATTTCCCTTACCTTTCTTTCTTAAAGAAACCTTTCCTTCCTTCATCTCCTTTTCTCCAACAACTAAAACATAGGGAATCTTCTCCATTTCAGCGTTCTTTATCTTCTCACGAAGATTCTCACTTGAAGTGTCAAGTTCCACTCTGAAACCACTACCAAGAAGTTTATTATACACCTCTTTTGCATAATCTGCAACATCTTCATTTACAGAGACAACCTTAACTTGAACTGGTGAAAGCCAGAGTGGGAAATTTCCAGCATAGTTTTCAATTAAAGCTCCAAAGAACCTTTCTATACTTCCAAGAACAACTCTGTGTATCATGACAGGGGTGTGATCTCTCCCATCTCTTCCCATGTACTTTAGATTAAATCTTTCTGGTAAGTTGAAATCTACCTGAATTGTTGGTCCCTGCCAGAGTCTATCAAGGGCGTCTTTCAATTTTATATCAATCTTTGGGCCATAGAAAACTCCTTCACCTGGATCTATCTTGTATGGAATGTTTCTATCTTCCAATGCCTTTTTCAAAGCATTTGTTGCTTTTTCCCAAAGCTTTAGTGTTCCCACATACTTTTCAGGTCTTGTTGAAAGGAATATTTCGTAATTTTTAAATCCAAATGTTTCTATCATAAAGAGTGCGAAATCAAGAACACCTATAATTTCATCCTCCAATTGTTCTTCAGTACAGAATATATGGGCATCATCCTGTGTAAATCCTCTTACCCTTAAAAGTCCATGCAAAACTCCTGATCTTTCGTATCTATAGACAGTTCCAAGTTCAAAGTACCTTATGGGTAGTTCCCTATAGCTTCTCGTTTTAGATTTGTATATTATTATGTGTCCAGGGCAGTTCATTGGTTTGACAAGATACGGCACTCCATCCACATCCATTTCAGGAAACATGTTTTCTCTGTAGTATGAGAGATGTCCAGATATTTCCCACAACTTTGCCCTTGCAATATGGGGAGTGTAAACAAATTGATATCCTCTCTTTATATGTTCCTCCCTTTCGAAATCCTCTATTATCTTTCTTATTATCGCACCCTTTGGATGAAAGAAGATAAGACCTGGACCAGCTTCCTCTGGATGGATACTGAAGAGATCAAGTTCCTTACCGATCTTTCTGTGATCTCTCTTTTCTATCTCCTTTAATCTTAACAGATGTGCCTCAAGGTCCTCTTTTTTAAAGAAGCTTGTGCCATAAATTCTTTGAAGCATCTCTCTATTCTCATCTCCTCTCCAGTATGCACCTGATGAGGAGAGGAGTTTGAAATGCTTTATATATTTAGTTGATGGTAAGTGTGGACCTCTGCATAGATCCACAAATTCTCCAACTTTATATATGCTTATTGTTCCTTCCTCAAGCTCATCTATAAGTTCAAGTTTAAATTTCTCATCTTTAAATAATTCCTTTGCCCTTTCCTTTGATATCTCCTCCCTCTCAAACTTGTATTCCTTGGTTAGAAGCTCTCTCATTTTATTCTCTATTTTCTCAATGTCTTCTGGAGTGAAAGGTTTTTCCACAAGAAAATCATAGTAAAATCCATTCTTTATGGAGGGACCTATACCAAGTTTTGCATCCTTAAAAAGAGATTTAACAGCCCATGCAAGTATATGAGAGGTAGAATGATTAAGGATATCAAGAGCTTTTTCGTTGTCTTGAGTTATGAATTCTATCTTGTCACCCTCCTTAGGTTTATAATAGAAATCCACCACTGTATCACCTACAATGGCTCCCACATAATCATCCTCTGGCAAGAGGTTTAAAATTTTAAAAAGGTCATCACCTTCATCAATTTCCATTTCTTTTCCAATATTTTTAACAAAAATATTCATCTCTCACCTTCCTTACAGGGGGATTTAAAAATGGTGGGCGATGGTGGACTCGAACCACCGACCTCTTCGATGTCAACGAAGCGTTCTACCTCTGAACTAACCGCCCACCTCGTTTATTATATTATATATAAATAGCCTTCTTGTCAAGGTCTATTTTGGGAAGATTTTTGCTTGTTTCAAATGGATGGATGTGGATTTATCTCTTCCCTTGGAAATGGATGAAAGTTCTGGTTTGTCTGATAGCCCAAAGACAAGTGCACCTTTCTTTTTTGCAATAAGACCGACTTCGTAAACTTCTCTTGTAATTAATATCTCTTCCTTCAGTAGTTTTCCTACATCGCTTTCATCTGGAAGAAAATCTATCCTTTTTATAGTGCAACTAAATTCCCTTTCTCTAAATGTTGGAAAGGCAGTTGGATTTTTCTTTGAGAGATTCTCTTTAACCTCTTCAAGCAGTTTATAGGTTTTCTCATTGGGTGAAATTGTTATGGCATTAAAGAATTCCAGGGGTTCTCTCCACTTTCCAGCGTAAAACTCTCTTATAAACCTTCCAAGGGCATAGTAGTCTCCGTAGAAAATGATGCTCATGATTGCCACTATATCCTGATTATCTCCTGTAAAGGGATGGAGGTTTCTCCTGTTTAGTCTTGAGTATATATAATCAAATCTATCCTCTTCAATTTCACCTAAGGTATCCTCTATTATAGATCTAATTGCATCCATCCTTGCCTTATCAATGGCTTTATTGTTTCTCCCCCTTGCCCCTATGAATGTTTTGTCAATATCTATAACAACAATGGTTTTTTCGTCAAGTAAGAATCCCCTCCTCTCAAGGATTTCAAGTATCGGCAGAAGATTTCTCCACTTTGTGTTGAGTATTACATTTCCTTTAAATTTTATATAATCCTGCTCCCTCTCCTCTGTTATAACACCAAAGACCTTATACTCATCAAGTTCTGTAAGGTTTTTAATAACACTGCCATCGTTTAGATATGTATCTCCAAAGTATATTACTTTTTCAAAATCTCCTATTTTTTTGAATAAGGAGGTTAGAACTTTTGCATACTCTATATCCTTCTTTCTTGGAAGGAAGTCAAGCTTAAGTTGTTTCTTTAATTCTGAAAAAGATGGCAGTCCTTCTTTCAAGGGGTTGAGTTCTCTAAAAACTATGTAATCTTCAAATATTGTATTTAATTTGTCTCTCTTATACATACACTCCCTCCAGAAGGTTTAATTTTAATGCAAGTTCTAAATTTAAAATACTTCCTCCTGCCGCCCCTCTTATGGTGTTATGAGAGATGAGTGTAAATGTAAAGAAACCTTCCTCCAACTTCTCTATCCTTCCCACAGTTACACTCATTCCATCTCCATTTAGTCTATCAAAGAGAGGTTGTGGTCTATCAATTTCTTCTCTTACCACTATTGGTTTTTCAGGTGCTGTTGGAAGACGAAGTTTTTGAGGTAGTCCCTTAAATTCTACAAAAGACTCCTTAAATTCAGAGAGGGATACATCTTTCTCTGTTTTTACAAATACAACTTCCATATGCCCATCCCTTACCATAACCCTATTACACCTTGCATGCACTTTAAAACTTCCAGGGATAAATCTTCCATTGAATTTCCCAAGAATCTTTTTACTCTCCACCTTTATCTTTTCCTCCTCCTTCTCTATGTAGGGAATAATGTTGTCAAGAATAGAAAGAGAGGGAACTCCAGGGAATCCAGCTCCTGATAGAGCTTGCATTGTGAGAACAGTTATCCTCTCTATTCCAAATCTATCCATTATAGGTTTTAGTGGGATTACGAGACCTGCCGTGGAGCAGTTAGGATTTGTAACTATAAATCCCTTTCTTTTTTGATACTTTATAGCTTCAAGATGATCTGGGTTGACCTCTGGTACAACTATTGGAACAAAATCCTCATACCTGTGGCTGCTTGCATTACTGAATACATAATGTCCATTTTTTGATAGTCTCTCCTCCACATCAAAGGCAATGGATGATGGAAGAGCTGAAAATACTATCTTCTCTGGTTCATCCCTCTCTAAGGATAAAAGGGGAAGATGGGCAACGCTCTCTGGAATTCCTCCTTCAAGTATCCATCTTACAGTATCCTTATACTTCTCTCCCCTTCTCTTCTCTGATGCAAAGATGGAGCTTATCTTAAACCACGGATGTTTGGATAATATTTGAACAAACCTCTGACCTACCACTCCTGTGGCTCCAAGAACCGATACATTTATCATATCTCTCTCCCTACTCTTAAAATATCTGACAACACACCTGAAGCTGTAATTAAGGGTCCTGCCCCTATGCCTTTAATTATAACAGGATTTTTGTTGTATCTTTTGGTATATATGAGAAATATATTCTCTCCCGGCTTTAGATTGTAGAATTCTGAATTTTTACCAAAGACTTCAAGGGAGACTTTAACCTTTCTTCCTTCAATCCTTGATACAGGATAGACAAAACCACTCTCCCTCATCTTATTGATTCTATCTCTAAAGATTCTTATCTCTCCCTTTTTGAAATCTTCAAGGGAGTTTGATTTAACAAATTCCTCAAAATCTACATGAGATAATTCAATCTTCTTTCCTATGATTCTTGCAAGGATCAAAGTTTTTCTTAAGATATCTGTTCCCTTTAAATCATCCATGGGATTTGGTTCTGTATAACCCAGTTTCATGGCAAGTTCTATTGCCTCGACAATATCCTTTCCTCTATTCAGATGATGGAATATGAAGGATAGGGAGCCACTGGGTAGTGATACAATCCTTTTTATCTTATCACCAGTCTCCATCAAGTTTAGTAGAGTTTTTATTACAGGAAGAGATGCCCCAACGGTGGTTTCAAAGTAGAACTTCCCTTTGGAATCTGTAAGGCTTTTAAATATTTTGAAGCTTTTTACAAGATTCTTTTTATTTGATGTAACCGCATTTGCACCATGTTTTAAAGCATCTATGAGTATATCAGTGATTTCATCTGAATTGGTAACATCAACAAACACAGTGTTTCTTTTCCTTATAAATTCTGACAAATCTGGTTTACCTTTCTTGGGAAAGTTGAAATTCTCCTCTTTTATGTATTTCTCCGTCTCTTCACCCAAAACATAGGAGTTACTTCTTAAAAGACCTCTATAAACAATTCTTATTCTCTCCTCCTTCTCAATTCTTTTTCTTTCTGACAAGATTAATTTAATAAGGCTTTTTCCAACTTTTCCAACTCCAAACTGCACAATCTCCACCACCTTTATTCCCTCTTTATCCAAAGATAAGCCCAATTCTGTATGAAGAGATTTAACTGCCTCTCTAACCTCACTCTCTCTAACCACAAAGGAGATATTGTACTCAGATGAACCCTGTGCAATGGCAATTATATTTATCCCATGCCTTCCAAGGGTGGAGAAAACCTTTCCTGCAATTCCAGGTGTCCCCTTCATCCCTGCTCCTACAACTGATATTATAGCAATTCCATCCTCCTTTAATACACCTTCAATTTCCTTTCTTTCAATTTCCCTTTCAAACTCCTTAAAGAGGAATTTTATGAAGTTGTCTGCCTCGTCCTTCTTCACCACAAGACAGATGTTCTGTTCTGATGACGATTGGGATATCATAAGTATGTTTGTTTTACTCCTCCATGCAGATTTAAAAACTCTTGCAGCAATCCCTGGAATACCAAGCATGCCCTTTCCATTGACGCTTACAAGTGAAAGATTTTTTATGTATGTTATAGATTTAATTATATTTTTATCCTTTCTTATCCTTTTAACAATCAGTGTTCCTGAAAAATCAGGATTAAATGTATTCTTTATCCTTACAGGTATGTTTTTCTCCATAACAGGGGAGAGGGTCTTTGGATGAAGAACCTTTGCTCCGTAGTATGAGAGTTCTGCTGCCTCAATGTATGAGATGTATGGGAGTGGTTTTGCATCCTCAGTAATTCTTGGATCAGCAGTCATTACTCCATCAACATCTGTCCATATCCAGACTTCCCTTGCATCAAGAATCCTTCCAAGTATTGTTGCAGTAAAATCACTCCCACCCCTTCCAAGTGTTGTTATCCTCCCATCCTCTGTTGCTCCAATAAATCCTGTCACCACAGGTGTTATCTTTTCTGAAAATATCTTTTCAAATATGGGTTTTGCCTTTTCCCTGATTTTTTCATATATAGGAGAGGCATGTCCAAAGTCATCTGTTGTTATTAAAAATTTGTTGGCATCAAGATATGTGGATTTAATTCCAGACCTATTTAGATACTCCGATATTATTCTTACATTCATCCTTTCTCCAAAGGAAACTATGGTATCAAGAGCTCTTGGGGTTAACTCTCCAAGAACCTCTATACTCTTTAGTATGTTTAAGAGTTCCTCAAGGAGTTTCTCCACATCTTTTATGGTTTTCAGGAAGAGTTCCTCCATAACAGAGAGGTGTCTATCTCTTATCTTTAAATATTCCTTAAGGTAGTCCTTGTCTCCTTTTTGAGAAAGTTCCCCTGCTCTTATAAGTGAGTCTGTAATTCCACTCATGGCGGATACAACAATAACCTTTTCCTCATCAAATCTTTCAACTATTTCCTTTAAGTTTCTTATCCTTTCTGCACTCCCCACAGATGTTCCACCAAACTTCATTACAATCATGAGTATTCCTCCAGAATTTCCTCAATTATCTCTTGAATTCTTCCCAAATCATTTTCAACTACAATAGGTTTATTTATAAGTTCATCTGGTATTCCTTCAATCTCCCCCATGTGTATCTTTGTTGATGTATCTGGGTCTTTAAGTATGTTTCCTGTTGTGATAAGAAGCACTGTTTCATTTTTCTTTATAATTCCCTTCTTAAGCATTTTAAAGAATCCTGCAAGGGAGGAGGCTGAAGCTGGTTCACATCCAATTCCCAGTGAATCAATGATTATCTTTGCCCTAATAATCTCCTCGTCTTCCACCTCCTCCACAAATCCCTTTGTAAACTCTATGGTTCTTTTAGCCTTTTCAAAATTCACTGGATTTCCAATTCTTATTGCTGTGGCTATGGTTTCTGCCTTAACTGGTTTAAACCTCCAGTTGTTTTTAAATGAGAGGTAGAAGGGATTCGCACCCTTTGCCTGAATAACTCCAATCTTTGGTATCTTATCTATCACTTTAAATCTTTTAAGTTCCATTAAAGCTTTACCAAAGGCAGATGTATTTCCGAGGTTTCCTCCGGGAACTATTATCCAGTCAGGAATTTTCCAGTTCATCTGAAACAAAGCATCTATTATTATGGTTTTTTGACCTTCAAGTCTTACAGGGTTTAAAGAGTTTAGGAGATATATTCTATACTTTTTGGAAATTTCCCTTACAATTCTCATGGCATCATCAAAATCACCCTCTATTTGAATTGTCTTTGCTCCATAAGAGAGAGCTTGAGAGAGCTTGCCGAAAGTAATTTTCCCTTTTGGAAGAAAGACTATTGGGATAAGTCCTCCCATTTTTGCGTATGCTGTCATGGATGCTGAGGTGTTTCCTGTGGAGGCGCATGCAACAATTCTATATCCAAGTTTCTTTGCAAAGGAAACACCAACAGTCATTCCCCTATCCTTAAATGAGCCTGTTGGGTTTTCCCCTTCATGTTTTATAAATAAATTTGAGACCCCCTCTATTCTATCTGAGACATTGTATAGATTTGTTCTCCCCTCTGGAAATGTAACTATCTCTTCCTCCTTTAAATCCAAAACAAGCTCTCTGTATCTCCATACCCCACTCTCATCTATCCTTTTCCTGCTTCCTTTTCTTTTCTCCCAAACATCCTTTAAATATGATAGGTCCCCCTCTTCTTTTATATAAACATCAAGAAGTCCACCACACTCACAGGTGTACCTTTTCTCATATATAGAATACTCCTTTCCACATCTTATGCACTTTAGGGCTCTCTCCATTTCTTATGAATTATAAGGAAATTTACATTAAATTCAAATTTAAAAGATGTGATTAGAATTTTAATAAGAGTTACTTTAAGTATTTTCTTCCCTTTAGTTTTTCTGGGAGATACTGAATTTTCTTATCCGGATTATCATGTGGATATATATAACCTTTTCCCCATCCAATCTCTTTAAGACCTTTTACCGATGGATTCCTGAGATGAAGGGGCACAGGTAGATTCCCATATTTTTTTACATCTTCCAATGCAAGTTTCATTGCTTTTAGAACTTTGTTACTTTTAGGTGCCTTGGAAAGATACAGAACTATCTCTGAAAGAATAAGTTTTGCTTCAGGTAATCCGACTCTCTCCACCGCCTCTGCTCCACTTGTTGTAAGAACAAGTGAGAAGGGATCAGAAAGACCTATATCCTCTGACGCAAGGATTATGAGTCTCCTTGTAATAAAATTTAAATCTTCTCCACCCTCAACCAATCTCATTAGGTAATACAAAGAAGCATCAGGGTCTGAACCCCTTATGCTTTTTATTAGAGCCGAGATCAGATTGTAGTGCTCTTCAACTTTATCAAATTTTATTCTTTTTGATAGAACAAAATTTTTTATCCCTTCCTTTGTAAAAGATTTCTTTATATCTCCCTCCAAAGACTCAAGTATGTTTAATAAGAATCTTGCATCTCCTTTGGATAGTTCTACAATGAAATTCTTTGCCTCTTCATCAAGTTCTATCCCTGTTTCCTTTAGTCCCTTCTCAAGTATAATTCTCATCTCCTCATCTGAATATGGTGGAAGCTCTATGAGAAAGCACCTTGATAGGAGAGGTGGAACTATGTAAAAGTATGGATTTTCAGTGGTTGCACCAATAAGGATAATGTCTCTGTTTTCTACAAAGGAGAGGAGGAAATCCTGTTCTTTTCTGTTTAATCTGTGAATCTCATCTATAAAGAGAATAGTCTCTTTTTTAAAGAATTCCTTTTTCTTCTTTGCTTCCTCTATTATTTTTCTTATGTCCTTTATTCTCTGTTTTCTACAAAGGAGAGGAGGAAATCCTGTTCCTTTCTGTTTAGTCTGTGTATCTCATCTATAAAGAGAATAGTCTCTTTTTTAAAGAATTCCTTTTTCTTTTTTGCCTCCTCTATTATTTTCCTTATCTCCTTTATTCCAATTTCAGCTCCTGAAACTCTTATTAAATCTAAACCACTCTCCTTTTCTATAAGAAGGGCAAGGGTTGTTTTTCCACTTCCTGGTGGTCCCCATAGGATAAGATGAGAAACATTCCCACTCCTTATCTTCTCTTTGAAACTCTTTGTTAACACATCTTTATGTCCCACAAATTCATCAAAACTTTTTGGTATGTCCCACAAATTCATCAAAACTTTTTGGTCTTATTCTTATACTGAGTGGTTTCTTCATAGATCCTCTAAAAATAGGTAAAAGGCATCAAGAATTTTAAAATCATTTTTATACAATTTCTCTATATAATTTTTAATAAAATCTCCCTCAATTGTTTTAGCCCTCTCCTTTAACTTCTCCCAGAGATTCATTGCTATTATAGCATCTTCAAGAGCTCTGTGGTTCTTATCCCAGGGGATTCCAAAGTTTGAAGCCACACGCCTTAAACTATGGGATCTTAAACCTGGAAGGAGAAACTTTGATATTATTAATGTATCTGAAACCCTGTTTTTTATTCTTGCTCCAAGATACTTTTCAATGAATGGTATATCAAAGTATATGGCATTGTGTCCTACAAGTGGATCATCACCAATAAACTCAAAAAATTCATTCATAACCTCCCTCTCTTCCCTCCCATTCTTTAATATTTCCTCATCTGTTATTCCAGTTATCTTTGTTATCTTTTTGGGGATGGGAATCCTTTGATTTATCACCACAGAAAATGAGGAGAGAACCTTCCCATTTTCACTCTTTACTGCTCCAACTTCAATAATCTTATCTACATCTGGATTTAAGCCCGTTGTCTCAAAATCAAAAAATACTATCCTCATTTCTTCTTCCTGTATTCTACCCCCGCTTCCTTTAGAATCCCTTTTATTGGTGGAGAAACTTTACTAACTCTCACCACCACTTCCTTAACTTTCTCTATTGCTAAGATTCTATTTCCAATTTCCCTTGCGAGGGATTCAATAAGGTTAAAATTTTTTTCCTCCACAATTTCTCTCACCAGTTTATAAACATGGGAGTAATTCACCGTATCATAAATATTATCTTCCTTTACCTCATCTATATAAAACTCCACATCCACCCTGAATCTCTGTCCAAGGATCTTCTCCTCTTCATTAACTCCGTGATAGGAGTAAAATTCCATACCTTTTAGAAACACTTTCATCTTAGTATCCTATCGGCAACTCTGATTGCCCTCTTTATCTCTTTTACATCATGCACTCTCACAATATCAACTCCCTTTGCGATTGATGTAATGACTGCTCCTATTGTTCCCTCAACTCTCTCCTCTGGAGGGAGATTAAGAATCTCACCTATGAAACTCTTTCTACTTACACCAACAAGAAGGGGATAACCAAGAGTTTTAAATTCAGAGAGTTTCTTAAGTATCTTTATATTCTCCTTAAGTCCTTTTCCAAAACCAATGCCGGGATCTATTATTATATTATGCGGTTTTATTCCATTCTCAAGGGCAAATTCAATCCTCTCTTTAAGAGAGAAGTACACATCACTTACAACATCCTTATAGTATCCCTCTGGTGGAGGTCCACCCTTTCCATCTATGGAATGCATTATTACCACTGGAACATTGTATTTTGCAACAATCTTTGCCATCTCTTTGTCTTTTTTTAACCCCCAGACATCATTTATCATACTTGCTCCAAGATGAAGTGCCTCCTTTGCTATTTCCCATTTACTTGTATCCACTGAAATAGGACAATCAATGTCTTTCACAAGTTTCCTTAAAACTGGCATAACTCTCCTTCTCTCCTCCTCATAAGGAACTTCCCTGCTCCCTGGTCTTGTTGACTCTCCCCCTATGTCAATTATATCTGCTCCCCATTCTCTGAGGAGACAGGCATAACCCAAAGCATTATCAACAAATCTTTCTCTTGAATACAATCCATCTCCTGAAAAGGAATCTGGAGTTAGATTTATTATTCCCATTATATAGGTTCTTTTCCCCCACTCAAAGAGAGTATCTCCTATCCTTGTAGCTTTTATTGGAGTTCTGTGTACTATTTTCTCCATCTCCTCTGCAATATCCTTCAAGCCAAAAGGCTGGAGCTTGAGTTTTGGAATAAGCTTGTTGAAATGATGAACTGTTCCCATAACAATTGCCCTGCACTCATTCTTTCCAAGATAAAAGGCATCTCTGGATAAGGCAACCTCTCCTCCAATGGAAAGCATCTCCTGTTTTAGAATATTTGCTGCCCTTACATCTACATTTTCTATCTTAAGAAATCTTATCTTACCCTTATTTTTCATAATAGATACCCCAACTGGATGAACTTCTATCCTTTCAAGCTCCTTCTCCACTTCATTTTCATCAAGATGTATTTCCCTTATCCTATACTCCATTTGTCCTTCCCCTTGAGATAAGATAGAGAAACTCACTCCTTGTTGAGGCGTATTTTCTAAATGAACCCCTTATTGCTGATGTTACTATTAAACTACCGGGTTTCTTTATCCCTCTCATAACCATACACATGTGTTCTGCCTCAAGAACAACGCCAAGTCCAAGTGGTTCAAGTTCCTCAAATATAATATCTGCAATTTCACTTGTGAGCCTCTCCTGAAGTTGTGGTTTCCTTGCGAGAGTGTCCACAACCCTTGCAATCTTTGAAATTCCAACAATCTTCCCATTCGGTATGTATCCTACATGAGCTTTCCCAAAGAAGGGGAGGAAGTGGTGCTCACACATTGAAAAGAAAGAGATATTTCTTAAAATGACCATTTCCTGATGTTTTTCCTCCACAAACTGAGATTTTAGAAAGATTCTTGGGTCTATGTATAGTCCTTTGAATATCTCTTCAAACATATCTGCAATTCTCTCTGGAGTCTCTTTAAGTCCTTCCCTGTTTTTATCCTCTCCAATGGCATCGATGATCATCTTCATTGCTTCTATAATCTTTTCTCTATCAAAATGCATGTTTTACCTCTCCATCCTTTATAAGATATTTTAAATAATTCATTCCAAAGAAGTAAGGTATGAGTTTGTATGTTTTAAGAGAGAAAAATAATTCATTCCAAAGAAGTAAGGTATGAGTTTGTATGTTTTAAGAGAGAGAATCTGAAGATTGGCTAACTTTCCCTTTTCTATACTTCCCCTATCTTCATGGATGGATAGAGCGAAGGCAGGATTTATGGTAGATGCATTTATTGCCTCTTCTATGGAAAGGCCCTCCCTTATAACAGAAAGGGACAGAGCGAGATAAAAGTTTATTGTAGGTGATGTTCCCGGATTGAAGTCTGTTGATATTGCCAGAGGGACACCACTATCAGCAACTCTTCTTCCAAGCTTCCCATCCTTTAAAAGGAACATTCTCTCTGTTGGAAATATAATTCCCACTGTATCTTTTTTAGATAGTTCTTTAAGAGATTCTTTATCTGTTTTATCAAGATGAGATACAGAGTTTAGATTCAAATCTATAGCCACATCAATTCCACCAATATTGTTGAATTGATCTACATGCATAGAGGTTTTAAATCCAAGTTTCTTTGCTTCAGATAGAAAAATATATGCCTCTTCCTTTGAAAAGGCATCCTTCTCAACAAATATGTCAACAAAGTCTGAAAGTTCCTCATCCTTTATTAACTTTAAATTCTCAATAACTTTCTTAAAATAAGTGCTTCTTTTAACTCCCTCTGGTGGAAGGTGAAGTAGAAATGTGGAGATTAAATGTGGAAATGATATCTTTATTTCTTTTCTTAATCTCTTTTATAATCTTTAATATCCTTATTTCATCCTCAATGTAGAGACCATAACCACTTTTTATTTCAAATGTTGAAATGCCATATTTTTCTCCCTTTTCTATGAAGGAGAGCGCTCTTTCTATTAGTTTATCCTCTTCAAGGGATTTTGTTGCTCTCACTGTGGAGTATATTCCCCCTCCTCTTTTTTGAATTTCAAGATAACTTGCACCAGATAGTCTCATAAGGAACTCTTCCTCTCTTGTCCCACCAAATACAAGGTGTGTATGAGATTCAACAAAGGAAGGTAAGACAATACTTTCATAGGAAAGATCTATTTCCTTTTCTCCCAAATATAAATCCCTTATTCTCTCACTCTCACCAATATCTAATATTCTTCCCTTGTCTATTGCAATTCCACCATTTTTTATAATGGATAGATTTTTAAGCTCCTCTCCCTTTTTTGGAACATTACCTTTACAGGTTATAATCTCCGATGCATTGATTATCGTTAAGTCAACTTTCTCTTTCATCAGTCACACTTTGAGTATCCACACTTTGGACAGGTGAAGCATCCCTCAACATTTATCATTGGAGTTCCACATTCAGGACAAAGGGGAATATCAGGATTTATCTTAGGTTCCTCTTCACTTTCCTCTTCCATCTTCTCCTCAACAACTATTTTCTTCTTCTCCTCCTTCCTCATGGAGAGATACTTCTCTATTGCTTTTGCAATGGCATCTGCACACGATAAAATTTTATCTCCATCCTGCCATATTGGATTCGGACATCTAATTCCCTTTAATTGGTCAACTATGGAATCTGGGTCAATTCCTGATCTTAAGGCAAGGGATATTAGTCTTGAAATTGCCTCTGTTTGGGATGCTGCACATCCACCAGCTTTCCCAAGGGTGGAGAAGACCTCACATATTCCATTCTCATCTTCATTTATTGTTACATATAGATTCCCACATCCAGTCTTCATCTTTATTGTGGCACCAAAGGTAATCTTTGGTCTTGGTCTTGGTTTCAACTTTTCTCCTTTTTCCTCTTCCTTCCCTGTTATAAGGACCTGAGTCTCTTTGGATCTGTCTCTATAAACTGTTATTCCCTTTAAACCAAGTTTGTATCCTGTAAGGTATATATTTTTGATATCTTCAACTTTGGCATCATGGGGAAGATTCACAGTTTTTGAAACAGCGTTATCTGTATATTTTTGAAAGGCTGCCTGCATCTTTACATGCCATTCCCAGTGTATATCATGAGCAGTAACATATATTTTTTTCATATCTTCTGGAATCTCATCTATATTCTGAATGCTTCCCTCTTCAATGACCTTCTCCATAAGTTCCTCTGAGTATATCCCTCTCTCTTTGAGTTCTCTCTCAAATATGGGATGAATTTCGTTCCACTCTCCAATGGCAACCTTTCTCTTAAAGGCTAATGCAAATAAAGGTTCAATTCCAGAGGAGCATCCAGCAATTATACTTATAGATCCAGTCGGAGCAATGGTGGTTACTGTTGCATTTCTTACTCTCCTTCCCTCCTTTTCAAATGCACTTCCCTTCCAGTTTGGAAAAACTCCCCTCTCCTCTGCAAGTTCCTCTGATTTCTTCCACCCTTCCTTGTTTATAAAACTCATCACATCCTCTGCAACTTTAAGTGCCTCTTCTGAATTGTAAGGAATCCTAAGTTTTATAAGCAGATCATGAAATCCCATTACTCCCAAACCTATCTTTCTATTACCTTTTGTCTCTCTTTCAATTTCAGGGAGTGGAAATTTATTTACATCAATAACATTATCAAGAAAGTGAACTGCAGTTCTTACAACTTTCCCCAATGATTCATAGTCAATCTTTCCATCCACCGCAAACTTGGATACATCAATGGAGCCAAGATTACACGATTCATAAGGAAGAAGTGGTTGTTCACCACAGTCCATACTTAATATTCCATTGGTTATCCATGTGTACTCTGGTGGTGCAGTTATATCAAAAACTTCTTCCTCCCCATCCTCCTCTATGCTTATAATCTCTTGATACTCATACCTTTTTAGTGTTGAATATGTATTTTTGTTTGCCGAAAGTTTCATAAACTTCTCTTTCTTTTCTCCAATAAATCCTATTTTTTCAAAGAATAGGTTAGCCCTCTCCCCAGAGATTAATACTCTATAAGTAGAGTTTGTTTTATAGGTTTTCCCTTTTATGGTTTTTATTTCTCCCTTCTTTTCCTTCGTCAATGTGGATGGGATGCCAAGATAGAGGAGAAGAATTTGAACCTGCCTGAGGAGTTTCTTTGAAGATGAGGAAAGAGCAACTGTAATTGTTCCCTTTGATTCATAGACTGTTCCATCAGAGGAGAATATTCCTCTAAGAAGTGCCTTTATAGATTCTGTATCCCCTCTAAGGAATTTTTTAGGAATTTCTTTCTCCTCACTCTTAGAGGTTTCTATTCCAAAGATTCCTCTAATTTTTTCTGCAAATTGTTTTACATGAGTATCCACTATAAACTGGTTTTCCCTCTCAACAATGTAAGAGGAACCAGAGAATCTTTCAAGTATTGGAGAAAAATGGTTGACAAGTTCTAAGTCGCTTCCTACGTGTAAAGATACATGGTTTGAATTGCTTAAAGATCCATCTCCAATAAAGTATCCAATGAGTTCAAAGAATTCTGTATCCTTCGGTTTATTAGTTTCTATCTCTGGGTAGTTCAGAGGGATAAAAACTTTATCATGGATTTTTAAATCCCTTACCTCTCTCCATCCATTCTCTGTCATAAGTTTGTGTTCTGGAGTTACTCTAATCTCCAATCCAGATTTCAGAGTAATTTTATATATCTTTTTAATTCCATTATTTATAACTTCCTTTATCTTATTCCATCCCTTTCCATTCCATACTCTCATGCCTTTCTTAAGTTCTCTTGCTTCAACAAGTCCCTCATCTGTAGCTACAAGGGTATCTCCAACAACACAGGGATTTGTGGATTCTATCTCTCCAACATTTGGTGTGGGATTGTATTTATTTATGGTATCTATAAAAATTACTCCTGGGTCTCCTGTCTTCCAGGCATGTTCTGCAATCATATCAAAAATGTATTTTGCTCTGAGTTTTTTCCATACCTTTCCATCTCTTGGGTTTACAAGCTCGTATTCCTCATCATCAAAGTATCTTCTCATAAATTCATCTGTTATTGCCACAGAGATGTTGAAGTTGGTAAGAACTCCCTTTTTATCCTTTACAGTTATAAACTCTTCTATGTCCGGGTGATCTACTCTTAAAATTCCCATATTTGCTCCCCTTCTTACCCCTCCCTGTTTTATTGTGTCAGTGGCTACATCAAATATCTTCATGAATGATACAGGACCTGAGGCAACTCCCATTGTGCTTTTCACTATGTCCCCTTTTGGTCTTAATCTTGAGAATGAAAAGCCTGTTCCTCCCCCTGATTGATGGATTAATGCAGCATATTTTATTGCATCAAATATTTCTGTTAAAGAGTCTCCAACAGGGAGGACAAAGCATGCCGAGAGTTGTCCAAGTTCTCTTCC